>JALZHI010000006.1:47199-65334 GCA_030913985.1 Chloroflexota bacterium
CGCCAACTGGCACCCCATACCCAAAACCCAGCTCCATCCCCACGAAAGCATAGACGAGCACCGGCCCACCCTCCTGCTTTACTCGCGGCTGGCCGAGTTCCCCTGGCGGTGGCCGCTGGAGGTGCTCGTGCGGGTGAGGAAGGACCACCCCAACGCGCGGTTGCTGGTCGTAGGCGGCGGCTTCTTTGGCGAGGAGAAGAAGTTGCAGGTCGAGGCGGTGGCGATGGGCCTGGGCGAGAGCGTCACAGTGCTGGGGCGCGTGCCGGAGGAGCAATTGCCGGCCGTGCTGTCGGCGGGCGACGTGGCCCTCTACCCTATGGAGGACACCCTGCTCAACCGCGCCAAAAGCCCGGTCAAGCTGCTGGAGGTTATGCTCATGGGCCTGCCCATCGTAGCGCACCGCGTGGGGCAGACGCCGGAGTTCCTGGGCGATGCGGGCGTGCTGGTGGAGGCGGGGCATGTGGAGGCCATGTCGGATGCGGTATCTGCCCTGCTGTCGGATGCGGCGCGGCGTGTAAGGCTGGGCGAGCAGGCGCGGGAGAGGGTGTGGGCTGAGTTCAACTGGGAGAGGTTGAGCGGGGTGGCTGAGCGGGCCTATCGGGCTGCATTGCGTAAGCCTCATCAGCCGGGGGCATAACAAGGCCCAGCACAAGGCCGACAGACCCTGACAGGAACAACACAGCAACCGCGCAAGCTACTGACATGGGGAACATCTCAGGGTAAGTTGCTTCCAGTGAACCAGCCTCGGAACTTGCTACCAGCATACCCAATGTCAGCCCGGTAACAGCATTCAGGGATCCTGCCACGACACGGGCAACCAGTGTACCATTCTTGAGCCAGATCATTTGCTGACCCCTACGCATCGCAAGCAGTATCCTTGCGCTCTCTACTATCACCACAGAGAGGGCACCAAACAATGCCCAAAGTAGCGTCCACATAGCAGCATCACGGGCCAGGTCCAGGGTGCCACTGCCACCAAAGAGGAGCCCGGCGTAGCACATTACCAGCAATGTAAGCCAGAAGCTCAGAGGGCCGTACTTCGTCTTGCCTAGAGCGGGCAGCCAGCCGAGGCTGTATAGGATCAATGGCACCAGCAGTATGCCCCAACAGGTGGTATTGCCGAGCAGTGTAGTAGGAAAGCCTAACGTGAGCGAGAAGATACGGCTATCGAACGTTTGCCTGGGACGTGACCCTACCAGACTTGCGACAATCGAACTCGGATCTGCAACTACATTTACCAGCGCCAGCAACAACATACCGGCTATCCAGACAACGGTAAAGACCAGCGATAGCCTGACCAACTGTCTTTGTCTGTTCTGTGTACCGGAGTCTCGCCACGTTAGGTACGCGAACAGAAGGAAGGTCGCGATTATGCTGAACATCGCCATTGTCATGAGAAGAGACATGAATAGGCTAACCTACGATCATTCCTATGATACGACACACAATGTATCCGCTAGCACTATAAAGGTTTACTCATGCCGTAACGCCGCCAACGGGTCCAGCCTGGCCGCGCGGAAGGCGGGATAGAGACCGGCCACGATGCCGACGAGGGCTGCAAAGGCCAGGGCACCGCCCACAAGCTCCCACGTCACCACGAAGAAGGGCGCGTCTATCGGGACCTGCTCCTGCCTCATATATTCGAGGATGACCTGGTTGAGCGCCAGGCCGAGTAGCCAGCCGCCAATCACGCCCACGATGCCCCCGAACAACCCTATCAGCCCCGCCTCCACCATGAAGATGCGCAGCACGTCGCCATTGGACGAGCCTATCGCCTTGAGCGTGCCGATTTCGCGGGTGCGCTCGTAGATGCTCATTATCATCGTATTGGCGATGCCCACGCTGGCGACCAGCAGCGCGAGCAGCCCTACCGAGGAGAGCATCACCTGTAGAATCGAGAAGATGCGGTTCACCTGGTCCAGGAACGCCTGCAAGGTGTTGGTGTCGAGGCCGAATGCTTCCACCTCCCCCGACACCCTTGGTGCGTCGTTCAGGGAGCGCGTGTGTACCACTGCCGAGGCGTAGCCCTCGGTCTCCAGGATGTTCGGGTCGTTGTACCACCACTCCTTGATTCGCAGCTTATCGGCGTTGCCCAGTTCCGCCGCCGTGGGAGCCAGGTTGCCCATGATGCCAAGTATCGGCGTTTCCAGCTTGAAACTGTCACCCCTGGGCGAGGTCACGGTGATGTTTGCCTGTTGCCCTACCAGGGAGGGATAGTCTTCAGGGCTGAAGCCCGAGCGACGTAGCAAGCGTTCGCTGAGCACCACCCCGCGCTCGTCGGGTGCGTTCTCCAGCGACTCGCCTTCCAGCAGCACGTCCTGGCGGCTGAAGATGCGCTCCATCGGGTTCTGCTCGCGCAACGTCACCGGGAAGCCCCTCCCCGCCACCGACATAGTCATCTCCGGGGCTGTAGGCACCGAAACCACCACCTCCACCGAAGTTACCCCGTCTATGCCCTTGATGCGCTCGATGGCTGAAGGGTTGAGGGGCACGCTTGGCCGGGTGCGCACGTTGGGGTTGGCCCCGCCCACGGGCCGCGTGACCTGCGGGAAGACGAACACGGTGTCTAGCCCCAACTCGGCTATGGTGTCGGTGATTTGCCTCTGTATGCCGACGCCGAGCGACACCATAGTCACAACCGTGATGATGCCGACGAACACGCCCACCGAAGTGAGCACTGTGCGCACCTTGCGCCGTCCCAGGTTCTGTACCGCTGTCAGTAGTGTGTCGCTGATTCTCATAGTCTGTATGCCATACTTCCTATCTCGTGGGTTTTCCTGCTTCTAAAGCGATTATAGATGGCGGGTGCCAGTAGCTACAAGCACTCAAGACGTGCGGGCAGGGTGGGTACATGGTCGTGAACGAGTAGGGAGGTGGGCCCCTGTCATTCTGAACGCAGTGAAGAATCTCAAGAAGCTGGAGATGGGATGGTGCTCAACGTATGGACGATAGTGCTGAAGGTTGACCGTAGCGGTAAGAGGAGCACCTGAGATTCTTCGCTTCGCTCAGAATGACAAGGTGGGGCTTGATGTTCGCAGTTCAACAGCACCCTTACCCACCTGATTCTTCGCTGCGCTCAGAATGACAGGGTGGGGCCTGGTCCTCATATCCGACCTGGCTCCCGTACTGGACTCGCCGGGTGTTGTTTGGTGCTTTGTGGCTTCCGCCTTTTCCTTTTACATGCCACGTAGGCTTGACTATAATGGGTGGACCTTCAGACTTTTCGCAAAGGGAAGCAAATGACCGAACTTTCTATAATGATCGAGGGGCAGGACGGCGTAAACTGGCCCATCTGGAAGAGCCTTGTCGAAGAGGTAGAGGCGCTGGGTTTCGCGGGCATGTTCCGCTCCGACCACTATACCAACGCCCGGCCTCCTGAGAAAGACTCGCTGGAGATGGTGGTCTCCCTGGCTTACCTGGCCGAGCACACCAGGCGCATCCACTTCGGCCCGCTGGTCGCCCCGGTGTCCTTCCGGGAGCCTACCATGCTCGCCAGGCAAGCGGCGGCCCTGGACGACCTGAGCGGCGGTCGCATGCTGCTGAGCCTGGGTGCGGGGTGGCAGGACCGCGAGCATGACATGTTCGGGCACAACCTCGGCTCGATGAAGGAGCGCATGGACCGCTTCGAGGAAGGGGTGGAAGTAGCCAGCAAGCTGCTGACCAGCGACGAGCCTGTCAGCTTCGAGGGCCGCTACTTTCGCCTGCGCGAGGCCATATTGCTGCCCCGTCCAGAACGTGCGGGCGGCCCACCCATCCTCATTGGCGGTAGCGGACGCAAGCGAACGCTGCCCCTGGTGGCTCGCTACGCCGGGCAGTGGAACTCCGTCAACCCCACCGTGGAGGACTTCCGCGAGATGTCGTCCCACCTGGACGACCTGCTGCGACAGGAGAGCCGCCAGCCGGGCGACGTAAAGCGGTCGATCATGACGATGGTCATTTTCGGGCGCACTCGCGAGGACCTACAGAAGCGCCTTGAGAAGCCGCCCTTCAACAGCCCCTCCCTGGCCGAGAAGTCGCTTGACGAGAAGATTGCCACCTGGCGCGACGAACGCCACGTACTGGTAGGCAACGGGGAGGAGATCGCCGCGCAGATAGCGGCATTGAGCGAGGCCGGGGTGCAGGAGATCATGACCCAGTGGTTCCAACTCGATGACATTGAGGGCCTGCGCCAGTACGCCGAGGACGTGCTGCCCAGGCTGGGCTGATGAATATGTGAGTCATTTGGTAATGAACAGGCATAAGAGGTTTTTTATAGGGGAAGGCCCCCGTACTTGCCCTTACAAGTGAATAGAAGTCATCGGGCAAGTAAGAAAGTGGAGATGAGCACCCAAAGCTCCACCCTGTCATTTCGAACGCAGTGAGAAATCTCGCCCCTCAGCACCCAAGTAGCATCTTTCCTATGTCATAACAGCACCATAAGAAAGAGGAAACATAGGGTGACGGACGAGATTTCTCACTGCGTTCGAAATGACAAAGTCTGCACTCTGTCGCCAGCGATCGAGGCTGCTATTTATTAGATAGCCTCTGCCTCATCATAGCCGAATGGGACCATATTTGTGCCTGTGGTACAATAGGGGCAACAGCCGAATAATCTCGGGCGGAATCTACCTGTTTATATAAGGAGGTTGATTAGTCGTATGTTCAACACTCTATCCCGAAGCTGGTCTCTTGTGAAGGCCAGCTATAACGTCTTGCGCTCGGACCCCGAACTGATGGTGCTTCCCTTCGTTTCGATGCTGGGTGTGGTCCTGGTCAGTATCGTCTTCTTCGTGCCGGCCTACTTTACCGGCCTGCTCGATGGTGTAGGACGGAATGGCGAAGGTCTCTCCTCGCAAGACATCCTCGGATTGGTGGTCCTGTTCCTGTATTACCTCGTCATGTACACGGTTATCATCTTCTCGAACGTGGCTTTAGTGGGGGCGGCGATGATGCGGCTGCGGGGCGAGGACCCAACCGTGCGCGACGGCATCCGCATCGCTATGCAGCACCTGCCGCAGATCGTTGGCTACGCGGCCATCTCGGCCACCGTGGGGTTGGTCCTCAAGGTGGTACGCGACCAGGACAACATTGTCGGGAAGATAGTCGCGGCGGTGGTCAACGTCGCGTGGAACGTGGTCACGTTCCTGGTGATCCCCGTCCTCGTGGTCGAGAACGTAGGCCCTGTAGAGGGCATCAAGCGCTCCACGGCACTGCTTCGCAAGACCTGGGGTGAGCAACTCGTGGGCAACGGTGGGGTAGGTCTTGTGCTGGGCCTTATTACGTTCGCGGTTATACTTGTAGTGGGCGTGCCGCTCTTTTTCCTCGCCGTCACGAGCAACTCAGCCGCACTGATGTTCCTGGTAGTGGCTGTTATCGTGCTGCTCGTTATGGCAATCAGCCTATTTGGGGCGGCTCTCAACGGAGTGTTCCAGGCGGCCCTCTACAACTACGCCAGCACCGGCACGGCAGGCCAGGGCTTCGAGGAGCACCTGGTGAGAGACGCGTTCAGGTCAAAGCAAAAGTAGCTCGTGCGAACCGCGCTATCTGCATAGCAAAAGAGAGGTGTAGTGGGACCACGCCCGCTATACCTCTCTTTACAAAGGACAAGGTTTGTAGTCCTGGTGTGGCTACTAGCCCGGCGCTTCAACCCCTGCGGTGCTCTCGATAGCCACGATTTTGCCGTCCCGCAGGCGCACTATGCGGTCCATGTAAGAGGCGACGGTCATATCGTGCGTGACAAGCACTATGGTGAGGCCGCCCGACTTTAGCTCGCGCAGCAGCGACATCACCTCGGCCCCGGTGGCGCTGTCGAGGTTGCCGGTAGGCTCGTCGGCCAGGAGGATTGAGGGGCGGTTGGCGAGGGCGCGGGCGATGGCTACACGCTGCTGCTCTCCACCCGATAGCTGCGATGGACCGTGCTCGGTGCGCGCTCCCAGGCCCATGCGGGTGAGCAGTTCGCGGGCGCGGGCCTGCCTCTCCTTGCGTGGCAGCCCCGCCAGCATCAGGGGCACTTCCACGTTTTCGAGGGCCGTGCGGTGCGACAGCAGGTTGAAGCCCTGGAAGATGAAGCCGATGCGCGTGCGACGGTGCTCCACCAACCGCTTGCCCGAGGCGCGGGCGATGTTCTCCCCATCCACCCATATCTCGCCAGCAGTAGGCCTGTCCAGCCCCCCGATCAGGTTGAGCAAAGTCGATTTGCCCGACCCCGACGGCCCCACCAGCGCGACCGCTTCCCCCGCTTCGATCTCCAGGTCCACCCCATCCACCGCGGCTACAAAGTTAGGCCCCATCCGGTATTTCCGGCTGAGGCCCACAAGGCGTATCAACGACATGGCGTTGAATTCTTAATTTTTAATTCTTAATTCTTAATTGCTGTTCAAGCCAGCCCAATTAAGAATTAAGAATTAAAAATTAAGAATTACTTCAGCCCTTCCGCTATCTTGACGGCTTCGTCTACCGTGAGGTTGCCGCGGATGGCTACGAAGGGGCCGTTGTTGCGTTCCTGCCAGATTAGGGAGGTCCAGTTGCCGCCTTCGGGGGAGAAGGCTACCGCGTCCACGCCTCTTACCTTTACCGTTTTGGCTGCGCCCAGGCTGTTATCGCGATTGTTGAGGCCGCTGAAGTTGTCTCCTAGCTGCGGCTCCATCTCGACTTTGGCCTGGGACACGGTGAAGTCAACGTTGGGCGACGAGTAGCTGATGGTTACCAGGCCATGCCCTCCAGCCTGCTTCATCAGGCCGTTGCCCCGCGATGTAACGTCCACCACCGTGGCATCGGCGGGGTAGGTGGCCTCGAGTAGCTTCCAGCCTTCGTTGGAGGCGGCGGCGCTGGCCTCGGACAGGGTGAGCGATTTGGGTGTCATGCTTTCGGCCATCTGGTCGAGGTCTACCGTCTTCACGTCACTGCCTGCTTGCAGCACGAAGGTCCCGGGGTCGATTGGCTTGTTCAGGTCTACGCTGTTAGCGGTGACTGTGAGCGTGCCTATGTTGGGGTGCTGCGCGTCGAGCTTTAGGGGTATCCAGCGGTCCTTGTCCACCCACAGCGTAGAGCGTCCGTCCTTGAGGAGCGTGCCTATTTGCATCTGCATCGCCTTGGGCACACCCAGCTTCTCGGCGGCGTCGGGCTTGGGGGTAATATCGAGCTTGTACGCTTCCAGGCCCGCTACCTGCTCGGTACCCACCAGCTTTATCTCGGCGGCATCGAGCAGCTTGTCCAGTTCCTGCTCCATGTCGGCACCCTGCAAGGCAGCCCTGGCTTCGGCGGGCAGCTTCTCCAGCAGCTTTTCGGGCGTGCCGGTGTAGAGCACCTTGCGGTTGGGGTCGAGCGCGTAAGCCTTCTCGCCGTCGAACAGGAAGGTCATGCCGCCCACGCCCGGTAGCGAGGAGCTTACTACGTCCACCCTGGCCTTGGCTGGCGTGTTGCCGTCGGCGGCTTGCTTCCAGGTCTTGATTTGAGCGGAAGCCGTGTCGGGCAGCTTGGAAACTATATCGTGCGGGCCACCAGCCGGGGCAGGCTGCGCGGGGTTGCTGGGCATGAAGCCCGCGAGCAGCGTCTCGATGCCTTGCTTGTTGATGGTGGCGTCTAGGTCTACCGTGCTCTGCGCGGTCTGAGTAGTCTTCATAGTCTCGCGCATCTTCTGTATCACGTCGGCTGCGGTCACCTGCTGGCCCGCCGAACAGGCACTGAGGACCGACCCCAGCACCAGCAGCGAGGCAGGAAGTAGCAGCTTGAGGTTGTTCTTCATAAATGCTCTCCTATGCGCGCAAGAACACGTCTATACCTTGCGCTAAATACGTCGTCTATGAGTTATACGCCTCGATACAGGGAAAGGGTGCATCAAATAGCCGTCATTAGGGATTCTACACCCCTGCCTATGTGTTGTCCAGCACTCAGGTGCTCACTTGAGCACCACTCAACCCCTAGCTTGAGATTTCGTGGCGGTGTGTTGGTCGTGTTCACTTAATTATGTTGTGCGGCTGTGGCTACGGCAATAGGGGTGTCAGGGGTTGGATTGCATATAGGCTCGCATCATGTTGTGGTGCCATCAGAAGTCGGCAGAGACAACAAAGGCCAGCGTATCCACGCGACGATTGCCCCGATGAGGCCTAAGAGAGCCAAGATACTAGCCTCTATCACCAAGACTCTTAATATCTCTGACCCGAGAAGTTGGTAATCTTCCCACACTCCTGACAATCCAATCCGCGTCATAAAGAGGGCTAGCACCAGCCAACTGAGTGTGCTGTCTGCAAGAGCTACTAATATATTGGTGAAAATACCCCGAAGAAGTCCTTTACGATAGACAACCATATAGCCTAAGCTAATGTAAGTAATTATCCTGACCCAATCAGGAGAATACCAAAACTCGTTCCAACCGTAACCAAGCACGACTCGGTCGCCCAAGCTATGCCAATTGATACCATACAAGAGGTCCAGCAGATGATTGAAGGCTATAAGTAGGCAGCCTGTATATATCGTTAGCCGAATTGCTCTAAGACCTGTAATCGTCTTAGAAGCGATAATAAGGAGTTCGACCCCTATAAGCACACCCACAACGACATACCCTAGCCATGGTAAGCCACTTTGATGGCTAATGATGCTCCTCAGGTCTTGAAGTCCCAATAGGAGGAACAACGCTAGCCACAACTGGAGTAATATGCGCGGTTGGGACTCGGTCTTCTCTGGCATAAGGATGTTTGCTCACATGTCGATTTGATTAGCTCTCAACAACTTGAATTTGCTGCAATTGTAATACCTTTATAAGCAAAACTGCACACCAGAGACTAGATTCGTACTCAAGACTTACCCGATATAAAAGGCCCTACATGACTTAGCAGTAGTGTTTCGGATTAGATCCCAAGCCTGGAAGCTCACTCTCATTTGAGCCTCGGCCTACAGCCGCATTGACACCAACGGCCCGTTGTGCAATACTAGGGTCAAATATAGTCCAGCGTCGGACTGAACCGAGCGATGGGTTGCTCTCCTGGTTGAGGGCGCCCTTTTTTGTTCTTGTCATTTTCGCTCATTGTCCAGGGTCGGAACAGAGAATGGCATATAGCATAGCAACGTAGATTAGGAGGAAGGCGATGACTCTAGATGCCCTTAAAGACCAGCACCCTCAAGAGGGATTGCTGCGCGATGAGGAGACCGGCCACTATCGCGTCCTGCCGGGCTACGGCCATCAGGTCCACCGATACGGGATGAACGAGACCTGGCTGGACGAAGACGACGAGATGTGGATTGACGGCAGTGCCGTGGACCGCGAAAGCCAGAAGTCCGAGCAGGAAGTTCGCAGTAAGTAACACGTAACGCGTAACACGTAAGGCGGCTTGTAACACGAATTGTTTCATTAGCCGCCTTACGTGTTACGCGTTACGTGTTACTTACCCCACCTCAGGTAGCTTGCTCGCGCCGTACTTGTAGGCTAGGTAGGCTGCTCCGGCGCTTGTGCCGGTGGCGAATAGCAGGCCCAGTATGGCTAACGCGGGGGTGAGCAGGGGGTCCAGGGCCTCGAAGAAGACGGGGAGGGAGAGGAAGAGGCCGCCGAAGATGCCCATCCCCAGCCAGACGGCGAAGGCTATAAAGCTGCCCCAGCCGGAAGTCATCTTGCGGGGGTCGTCCCAGTCGAGCTTGGCCCACGGTACGGATAGGGCCACCGCCACCACGATCATCCCCAGGCCCAGCACTTGCACCCCAACCCAGCCGTAGAGGGTCCACAACGGGTCCAATTGCCGCCAGATAGCGGCCCCTGCCAAGAGCAGCGTGCTCAGTACCACGTAGGGCACCGCCGCCGACAGGAACTTACCCCTCAGTAGCTCGAAGGCCGTGATGGGCGCTATCTTCAGCAGCCACCACGATTTGCCCTCGCGGCTGATGCTCGTGAGAGCTATGCTGCTCACCAGCATCACGGTCGAGCTGAGCACCCCCGCCGCCACGAACACGCCGTCCAGGTTGCTGAAGAAGTCGCCGCCCGGTATACCCGGCCCGCGCCTACCGCTCCCACTCGTGACGTTCAGGTAGAAGACAGGCCAGAAGATCAGGGGCGCGAGCATCTGGGCGAAGTTGCGCAGGTCGCGTGGCACCACCTTCCAGTCCTTGATGGCGATAGCCAGGTCGGCGGACACCCGCGACAGCCAACCGCGCTCCCTGGCCGCTTTCTCGGCCCGCTGCTTACTCCTCTTGGCGCTGCCGCTGCTCTGTATGCGCACCCAGCCGGTGGCGTACATGAAGTCGGCGGCGAACACGCACAGGGCGAACACCCCGAAGGTGAGCAGCAGGAACACCGACAGGTTGGCGAGCGCGCCCATGAGGTCGCCCCGCCCTGCGGCCTCAAGCCCCCGCCCGGCCATGAACGGCGGCAACGGCCAGGCGATTGCCCCGCGCAAGCCCTCGAAGAAGGTCTCCGCGTCGCCGTTTGTCTCTGTGAACCCTCTGAACCAGAAGCGGGAGGTCTGGCTGAGTACGGCACAGGTGATGCTGAACAGCGCGCCCATGACACCCAGCACCTCGCGCACGCGGCGGGCGGGGGCGAACCGCGCCACCAGGAGCACCAGCATCGAACCGAGCGCGGCGGGCAGTAGCGGTGTGCCCAGGAGCGTTATCAAGGCCAGGATGTAGTAGAAAGGGCCGTACCCCAGGCCGATACCGTACGTGAGCAGCGCCGGGAGGGCCAGGGCGAACACCAGCATGTAGTTCCAGACCATCCCGTTGAGGATTTTGCTGACGAACACCGCCTTACGGTCCACCGGGGCGGTCATCAGCAGATCGAGGTCGCTGGAGAGGAAGAGCGAGCCGAGGGCCGTACCGAAACTGCTAATCAGGAGGAACAGGACCACACCCGTCAGTATCAGGGCGGGTATGACCGGCTCCAACTCGGCGTCCGGGAACCGTCGCAGCAACGCCCCCGCCAGCAACCCCGCCCCCGCCGATACCGCGGCGAAAAAGATGAACAGCACCAGGCTGCCCACCACCGAGAAGACCTGCGTTGTGGTCTTGCGCGCCCTGAAGCTATTCCACGAAATCTGCCACCGAAGCCCAATTAGCAGCCAAGTATCGGAGAGCACCGCGCCAAAATTCGAATTTCGAGATCCGAATTTCGAAATCACCTCAAGACCTCGGCAATCGCGGCGTACTCGGCACCACCCGTAAGCTGGAGGAAGATGTCCTCTAGCGAGCCTGTACCGCCTCGGTCCCTCAGTTCCTCCATCGTGCCGGAGGCGATTATCTCGCCGTTATTGATGATTATGATGCGGTCGCACATGCGCTCGGCGATTTCCAGGATGTGAGTCGAGAAGAACACGGCGGTACCCCGGTCGCGCAACTGTTGGAGCAGGTCTTTGATGAGGCGGGCGGAGCGAGGGTCGAGGCCCACGGTCGGCTCGTCGAGGAAGAGCACGTTCGGGTCGTGCACCAGCGCGCCCGCGAGAGCCAGCTTCTGCTGCATGCCGTGGCTGTAGCCCTCGGTCAGGTCGGAGGCGGCTTCGTACAGGTCGAACAGGCGCAGCAACTCGTTGGCGCGGCGCTCGGCCTGCTCGGTGGGCACCCGGTAGAGGCGGGCGATGAAGCGCAGGAACTCCCAGCCGCTGAGCTTGCCGTAGAGGTTGGGGGTGTCGGGCACGTAGCCGAAGGTGGCCTTGGCCTGCACCGGCTGGGCCTGTATGTCGTAGCCGGAGATGGCGGCGCGCCCCGCCGTGGGCTTCACCAGGCCGGTAAGCATCTTTATCGTGGTGGTCTTGCCCGCGCCGTTCGGCCCCAGGAAGCCGACGATTTCACCCGGCCACACCAGCAGGTTGGCGTTCTTCACCGCCCAGTGCTGCCCGTATGCCTTCTGTAAGCCCTCGGCCTGTATCGCGGGCACTCTGCCGTTAGGTGCGTGGCCGTTGGGGCTGTAGGTGGGTGTGTAGATGGAGGCGCTTTCAGGGGTGTGTGGCGTAGCGTTCGCGGCTATGATGCTGCGATTGTCGTTCGGGTAGTTTTGTAACATGCTTTAGTCATATCCTTTATGTGCTTTACTATGTGATGCCTCTTATTCTACGCCGGGCAAGGTAGGCCGGTCACGCAAGACTGCCTTGTAATGCCACTCTGTACCAGTCGCGGCGACCCTACTCCCCCTGTCATCCTGAGCGCAGCGAAGGATCTCAGATGTTCCCCTCATCGCTACGCTGAACCTTCAGCACCATGATCCCCTGCGTTCAACAGCATCGCTTTACCACCTTCTTGAGATCCTTCGCTGCGCTCAGGATGACAGGGTGGGGCTGTGGTCCTGTGCGTCCGACTATGGGCACATGCGTGACCGCTTGTGCTTATAGAATGTCCATATGCCTATCCGCCATCTGCCTGTCGAGGCGGAAGGGGTTGTCTTCGGGGCGCAGGTTGCCGGTGATGGCGTCCACCACGAGCCTGCTGCCGCCACCGCTCGCCATGATGCCGTGCCCGCTGTAGCCGCAGTTCAGGTATAGGCCACCTATGGGAGTAGGGCCGAGGAACGGCTTGTGGTCGGGTGTGTAGCTGTATTGCCCCGCCTGCAAGTAGTAGTGGGAGGTCTGCCTGGCCCAAACGTCGGCCCAGAAGGGACTGATGCGGGCTACCGAGTGCTCGCTGGCCGGGTCTAGCAGGCCGAACACGAAGTCTACGCTTGTGGGCACGTCTTCCAATGGCGGGCCGGGCAGCACACCGGGGGACGTGCGCAGCAGGTTGGCCCCACGCAACGCGGGACGCCAGTGAGCGCCCGTCTCCTCGTCTATGGTCATGGGTGCCCATGCCGGTACTTCTGGCACGTCCGGCATGACAACCTTCTGGCGGCGCACCAGGCTGAGGGGTAGCTCAAGTCCCGACATGGCGGCTACTTCGCCGGAGAAGGGACCTGCCGCCACCACCACCCGGTCTGTGCTCACGCTCCCCCTGGACGTTTGGACGGCTCTCACCCTGCCACCCTCAACGTCGAACCCGACGACACCGGCGTTGGTCGCGAAAATGGCTCCCCCTGAGGCAGCGGCCGCATAGCCGAGCGTCAGGCGGCGCACGTCCAGCCAGCCGTCACCGGCGCGGAAGCGAGCGCCCAGCACCTCGGGTGAGAGGTAGGGGAATCGCTTGCGGGCCTCGTCGCCGTCCAGCCATTCCACGTCGGTGAGGCCCCACTCGTGCTGCCGGGCCACTAATTCCTTCTGTATGCCGACGGCTGGGGGTGATGTCGTAAGCCAGAGGTACCCCTGCTGGCGAATATCCAGGTCGTAACCTGCCAAGCCGGTCACCTCCGCGAAGTTGGTGAAGAGCGCGATGCTCTCGCTTACCAGGGCGATCTCTTCAGGGTTGTCGAACTGCGCCCTGAACGCGCCCGTGGCTACAGGGGTGGTAAGGGTGCAGAGAGCGGGCCTGCGTTCCAGCACGAGCGCCCGCAGACCGGCACGCGCGGCGAAGAACGCAGTGGCAGCGCCCACTATGCCACCCCCGACGATCACGAGGTCGGCGGTGCGGGGTAGGTCCTGGGTATACGCTACCCTGGGCTGGGTTGGTTGTGCTGCCTGGGCCACGGCTCTGCTCCACGCGGTAGGTATTTGGTGCTATGTACTCAGGTCGTCGGTCGGCTCCACGCTCGACTTCAGCGCCTGGAACCTGCCGAGCGGCTTTATGGCGTACTTACCTGCGGAGGCGGGCACCACAACGCTGTCGTACTTACCAAGCTCCTCGCGCCAGCCGTCACCCTCCACCTGCATCTCGCCTTCGATGACGGTGAGGGCGTGGAACGTTTCGCCCCCGGTATCGAGTTCTATCTTCTCCCGCTCGGCGCTCAACAGTTCCAGGGTGAAGTAGTCGCAGCAGACCAGACGGTGCCGGTCGCCGTCGCGTAGGGGGTGGGGCATGCGGCACACTTCTCCTGTCATTCCGGGGTTGGACACCGCCACCGATTGCTCGATGTGGAGCTTGCGACCGTCGGCCTGGGGCCTATCCCAGTCGTAGATGCGGTAGGTGATATCGGAGGTCTGCTGCACCTCGTAGATAAGCAGGCCGGGGCCAATGGCGTGCACCGTGCCCGCATGCGTGAGGATGGTATCGCCCTTTTGCACGTCCAGGTACTGCGCCAACTCCACCACGGTACCTTCCCTGATAGCCTCAGCCAGCGCCTCAGGCTGGGTGCCGGGCTTCACCCCTGAGATGAGCCTGGCGCCAGGTTCGGCCTCCAGTACGTGCCAGGCCTCGGTCTTGCCGAAATGCCCCGGCCCCTCAAGCTCTACTGCCTGGTCGTCGTTGGGGTGCACCTGTAGCGAGAGCCAGTCGCCGCAATCGAGCAGCTTTACCAGGAGGGGGAAGCGGGATTCGGTCTGAGAGGTCACGCGCCCGCCCAGGAGCGCCTCGCCATATTCTTCGGCAATCTCGGCCAGCGTGCGGCCCTTGTGCGGCCCTGAAGCCACTTCGTCTTCTTCGGAGACGATCCAGGCTTCGCCCACCGGCTCCTCTGCCTCGGGTTTGAGGTACTTTCCGCCCCACACCCTGTCGTGGTACTGCGGGACGAGGCGTAGGGCACCCAATGGTTGTGTGTGTGGTTGCATACTATCTTTATACCAGAGAATCGCGTCTCGCTGCCCCTTGTGGGTAAGCGCGTACTGCCTGCGCAAGCACCGTTGCTTCGTCTACAGGAGAAGGCCCCGCCCTTGTCATCCTGAACGCAGTGGAGAATCAGGTGAGTAACGATAGTGTTGAATTGAGGTGATCAAGCCCCACCTTGTCATTCTGAACGCAGTGAAGAATCTCGTCCTCTATGCAGGTATGGCCCTTTTCTTATAGTACGGTGCCGGTTGTTGGATGTGTACTGTAGGAAAGGTGGTACTTGGGTGCTGAAGGACGATATTCTTCGCTGCGCTCAGAATGACAAGGTCGGGAGTTGCTCACCGTAGTTCAACGGTCTAACTACCCACCTGATTCTTCACTGCGTTCAGAATGACAAGGGAGGGGCTTTGGTCCTGCGATTGGGGCACGTTTGCCGCGTGGAGAGGTGCGCTTAATGAGACTCTAATTGAACTCTAATGAGATTCTAATGAAAACCTATTGACCGCAAACCCTCTCGTTTGCTACTATGGAGGTAGAGAGCACAAGGGTAACTGAAGACAACGACATCCTTTTTCCTTTCTTTGCGACAGTGAGCCGGCGATGAGCCGGCTTCATTGTTTTAAGCACGGCGAGGCTTTCGCTGCTTTGTGTTATGATGTAGGGTTGCCTGGCTTGTGGAAGGTAGGCTATCGCCAGCATGTATGCGCTTGTGAGGCTCGGTGTTGAGCCTATCCCTATTCAGTGTGGAGTGCGCCTTTGTCCGCCGAGACCGTCAGCATTATTGCCCCAGGTAAGAGGAAGCACGCGGAGCAAATATTCGACCTGGTGGCGTTGCAGTGGCGCGACGACCTCAAGAGGCACGCCCGCGAAGGCCGCATCAATCGCAGCCACTACGACTGGCAGACCTCTCGTGTGGCTGTAGCCGAGGGGCGGGTGGTCGCGCATTTCGGGGTGTACAACCTGGCGATGCGGGTGGGCACGGCTCGTGTGGCGGCGGCGGGGGTCAACCTCGTGGTGACCGACCCCGATTTTCGCAAGCGCGGCCTCATGCCCTCCACCATACGCGCTTCCCTCGACGCAATGCGCGCCAACGGCTACGATCTCAGCATCGTGTGCAACGCCATCGCCAACTACTACACCCGCTTCGGCTATGTATCGGCCTGGCCCGAGCATGACGTGACGGTGCGCACCCGCGACCTGCCTCACGACGCCCCCGACTTCCGGCTGCACAGGTTCGCGCCGCGCCATCGCCCAGAACTGGCGCAACTGTACAACGCCGAGAACGCCAACATGACCGGCACAGTGGTGAGGCCCACCTTCCTGCGCACCAAGGAACCCGGCGACCTATACGGCTACACCTGGGGTCATGACGGTACCGTGCGGGGCTACGTCATGTACGACGTGGTATCGAATGGGAGAGCGGTCTGGCACTACGACTCGGCGGGCGACCCCGGCGAGCGGCTGAGGGCGCTGGGCCTGATAGCGCGGCGGGAAGGGTGCGAGGAGGTGCGTTTCAATCGCCTGCACCCGCATAGCTCGCTGGCGCGCACTATACGCACGCTCAACTCGACCGCCGACGAGACCTACCGCCCGACAGGAGGGTGGATGGTGCGGGTCATCAACCTGCGGTCGCTGTTCGAGAAGCTGTCGGGCGAGCTATCGCGCAGGCTGGCGTGCTCTCACCTGGCGGGGTGGCGCGGCAATTTGCTGGTAGCCACGCAGGGCGAGCAGGTGTTGCTCTCTATAGACCGTTCGCGTGTGGAGGTGCTGCCGCCGGACGAGGCCGAGCACAGCATCCGTGGCGGTGAGGCCATTGCCCGGCTGGTACTCGGCAGCGCGGAGCCGGAGGAGTTGGTGCAGGCCCACGCGATGCAACTTACCGGCGACGGCCTGGGCCTGGCGAGCGTGCTATTCCCGGCCCAGCGCCCGCAGATGGGCAACGCCGACCTGTAGGTCCCTCAAGCGCGACCTGTGGTAGCATATAAGACATACCGCGTGGTGCCGACCTCTCGCTCGTAGAAAGCAGCTTAGATGCAAAACCCCACAGGCGCAGGGCGCAATTGGAAGACCATTGTCGCAATCGCGGCGCTATTGCTGCTGGTGGGCGGGCTTGGGGCGGTCCTGCGCTTTGGCGCAATGGAGCAGGGTGCCGGCTCGTCCATCCCGCGAGTGCAGCAGGCCCAGACCTCCATCGCGCAACGCAGCACCTTCGCCGGACCGACTCCCACGCTCGATTGCGCGGCGGGGCTGGCCTGGCGGGTGGTGGGCAGCCCCAACCTTGAGGCGGCGGGTGAGGGCGCGCCTGTAGGGGAAGGCGGCGAGGGCGACGAGGAGGAGCGCGGGGGTAGCGTGCTGGCCGATGTCGCGGCGCTCGCCCCGGACGATATATGGGCGGTCGGCTCCAGCCACAGCGGGCTGATAGTGGAGACGCTGGTGGAGCACTGGGATGGCAAGGAATGGCGGCTCGTCTTCAGCGAGGCCGTGGAATCGCGCGGCAGCCAGCTCAACAGCGTGGCGGCGGTAGCATCCAATTACGTTTGGGCGGTGGGGACCTATTTGCTGCTGGATATGCAGACGGTGCCGCTTATTCAGCGTTGGGACGGCAGCGAGTGGCGTCTGGTTGCGCCCGCGCCGGTGAGCGCCACCGTGGGTACTTTCAACGGCGTGGCCGCGCTCACGGAAGACGACGCATGGACCGTGGGCTACTATGCCGACGAGCGGGGCATCTATCGCACGCTGGCGCAGCACTGGAACGGCAACGAATGGCGCACAGTACCCACCCCCAACATAGGGCAGCGCTTGAACACGCTTACCGGCGTCGCGATGCGCTCGACCGACGACGTGTGGGCGGTGGGCTACCATATTGGCGACAACAACCGGTACCTGCCCATAACGATGCACTGGGACGGCAACGAGTGGCGCATGGTCGAGGCCCCCGCCCCCGGAAAGGTGGCGAACTACCTCTACGACGTGGCGCTGGCAGGTCCCACCGAAGTATGGGCTGTTGGGTACCAGTACGAGGGCAGCGGCCCGGTCACCCCGCTGTTGATGAGGTGGGACGGCTCGGAGTGGGCCGAGATGGGCGCACCCGGAGTCGACTCCGGCTACGTAGTGCTCAACAGCGTCTCGGCCACGTCGGAGGCAGACGTATGGGTGGCGGGCGTCTACCGCCAGCCCGACAGGTCCACCAGGTCGCTGGTGGCCCACTGGGACGGCAACGAGTGGAGCCAGGTATCCAGCCCCGGCAACGGCCTGACCACCAACAACCTCAAGTCAATCGCCGCCATAAGCCCCACCAACGCCTGGGCGGTAGGCTACCACAACCTGGCGGGCCGGGCGTCCTCTACGTTGGTCGCGCAGTACGGAGAGCCATGTAAGTAACGAGTTCCGAGTTCCGAGTTCCGAGTTCCGAGTGCTGAGTGCTGAGTGCTGAGTGCTGAGTGCTGCATAAAGGGCTGCGAGATATGCAGTATGCAGTATTCCTGACGGCTGATAGCTGATAGCTGATAGCTGACGGCGAGGTCAACGTGATCATCGAGGTCGAGGGGCTGCGCAAGACGTTCTGGGTGTCGAAGCACCACCGCGGGCTGGGCGGAGCGCTACGCAACTTGGTGA
>JALZHI010000069.1 GCA_030913985.1 Chloroflexota bacterium
GCGCGCTCTTCGGCCCTGGACCATATGAGCGCCGCCGCCACCTTCCTGGAGACCACCGGGGAGAGCCGCCAGCAGGCCCGCGCCTTCGCCGACACCCGCTGGGACCTCTTTATGGAGCAGGCCCGCATCTCCTGGCGCAACGTCACCGACCCCACGCATGGCGAGCTAAACGTCTTCAGCGCCGCCGACGACGCCTCGCACGACTACATACAGCAGATAGGCGCAATGTACGGCTACGCGGAGACCGGGCAGACCGAGCGTGCAGGGGATGCCTTCCTCAGCGCCCGCGAGACGATGAACACCCGCCTCGTACCGGCGCTCGGAGGTTTGGAGGCGGTCAAGGTGGAGCAGATGGAAGCCACCTACGCCGGGGCCGACCAGCGCATCAACGACTGGCGCAACGTCCTGCTCTTTCTGGGAGGGCTGCTGTCGCTCATCTTCCTCGGCATGCTCCTGGCGGTCCGCCGGATGCACTACCGGGGCTCGTTACCTATCACCGCCGCCCTGGTCGCCACCGTTCTGCTCACGGTGGGGCTGCAACTGCACCTGCTACAGGCAAGCAGGGACGCCCGCGTGCTGGTGCGCGAAGCCTACGACAACGTGGCAGGCGTGCAGGACCTAGCCGCGCTTCTCAGCCAGGAGCGCGCCCTCGACAGCATCATCGTGTTCGACCCCGCCGAGTTGGACCGCCGCCTAGCGGACTTCGACCAGTTCCACACCCTGGTCGAGCAGCGACTGTGCGGCCCGCGCGATTGCACCCAAAACACCTTCCTCAGCAACACGGACCAGATTTCCCCGCTGGCTGTAAAAGCCGCGCAAGAGGAGAAGACGAGACTCGGCCTGCCGCACCTACCGTTGGTCGCCACCGTCTTTTTCAGGGGCCAGGCCAACGCGTACGAACAGCTACGGCTGGCATACAGGGACTCTTTGACGGCGCACGAAACGCTGGTGGAGCACGTACGCGCAGGGCGCAGGGCCGAGGCTGCCGCCGCCTCCAGCGGAGAAAGCGCCGCCGCCTACGAGCTACTGCGGCAGCGCGCCACAGAGGCCACCCAGATAGCCCGCAACGAGTTCAACGCCATCTGGCAGCGCGTCTACACGCTCACGGGGCTGGGGCAGGTGCTATCGCTGACCTTCCCGCTCGCGGGTGCAATCGCCGCCTGGGGCCTGTCGCGCAGACGTAGCGAACTGGTGCTATAAGGGGATTGAACTACGTCGCGTGCCCTGTGAACAGGACCGAGACCACCATGAGGAGGGACGGCTTTGGAAAAGGGCTTGAAGAGTGGCGTTTGCCCCAAGTGCGAGCATACGGAAATCTACTACACCGAAAGCGACACCTATAAGATACTCCCACAGGAGTTTGGCAGTTCACTGTTGGCTTTCTCTAACTCGTCAGATCGCCCGAACTTGGACAATCTGGTGTGCGGCAATTGTGGCTACGTCGAGTTCTACGTGCGTCCCAAAGGTCTCGAGAAAGTAAAGAAGACCTGGTTTCGCAGGCAGCACGAATAGAGTTCCGGTTGCCTGCTTTGGGTCTCAAACTGCCTGTAGCTCAACCTGGGCGTGCGCCTGGGCCTCGTGGATGCCTATCACCCGGAACGTCTCCCGGTCTATGATAAAGTCCATCTCCGCGCCGTCGCTGACCCCCCGGAAGCTGACCATGTACGCCGGGCGGCCGTTAGCCTCAAGCTCGCGCAGGGGCAGTGTGTGCATCCTGGGGTGTAACTTCCAGAACTCGCGCGCTTGCGGCAGCGCCTGCGCGAGCGAGCGCAGGGACGCCCACGAAAGCCGCTTGCAGCCCGCGCACAATATGTGCAGCCCCGGCTCGCGCCGCAACCTGGGGGTCACCTCTTGCGGAAGCGTGGGGTGCAGGGTATTCGTCCGGCCACACGCATCGCAACGCGCGCTGAAGTCAACAAGCGCCTGGTCGTAATACTGGCTGGTGTGAGTCATTAGCCGGGTGAGCGCGGCCTTGTAACCTTTTACGCCCACCAGCAGGAATCCGAGGCCAGAGCTAAATATCTCCGTCCCAAGCTGGGGCGAACAGCCGGGACACCAGAGCGTCAGCGTACCATCATCGTGCGACATGCGGCCCATGAAGCGGTGCTTCCCGCACCTGGGGCACCAGATACGCGTCTCCTGGCGGGCCGTTGGGTCCGAGCCTCCCAGCCCGTAAACCGAAGCCTCCTCGCTCAGGTCGGTCGCCAGCACCCTCTTTAGCGCCAGCTTGCCCCTCTGGAGCCGCATCTCCACCGCGCCTTCGCTCAGCCCCATGCGCTCGGCCACCAGCGCCACCGGCGTGTCCTCGATGTATCGCTGGACGAGCACGGCCCGCGTGGCCTCCGGCAGGAGGGACATCGCCCGGTCGAGAAGCAGCGCAAGCTCCTCCCGCTCCAACTCCACCTCCAGGTCGAAATCGTCCGAAGGTTGCTGTTCGAGGATGGAGCGCAGGGGATCGAAGCCGGTGGGTTGCACGCGATGCACTAGGTCGCGGCCGTGGCTGCGCACCCAACGGCGGCAGACGTTGCGCGCAATCGCGCTCAGCCACTGGGAATAGCCGCTGGGGTCGTACAGCCGGTCGCGGATGCGCCAGGCCTCTATGAGCGTCTCCTGCGCCAGGTCTTCGGCGGCTTCCGGCCAGCCCGAAAGCTGCGCGCACAGCCTCACCAGCCGCGCCCGCTCGGCCACCAGTACGTCGTCCAGCCTGAAAAGCCCGTCAGGGAATTGAGAATGCACAGAATCTCCCCGTGATAGGAGTCGCGGTGCTCCCGCATAATAACATCGCAGCAGCAGCCGGTTATCTAACGCGTTTTTCCTGTCAATATTTCAGACAATTGTCGGGCCTGTCCGGTTCATTGTCCCGTTTGTATCACTTTTTGTCGCACTCCTTGTACGACTCCCTGTAACCCAAATCTATTCACTTGTGCGAGGCTTCCGGCTAGAATGAACACAGTTGGAACGCAGCAACATATAAGAAAAAGAAACAGATACAAAAAAACAAAAGGCACATACAAAAACGAACATATAGAACGGGTATAGAAAACGGGCGGCACCATATACAGCCCGGAGAAGTTTTCAGGAGGGAAGGCGGCAATGTACGATACATATCTCTCAGAGCAAGTGGCGGCACAGCGCACGCGGGAGACCCTGGCAGCGGTCGAGCGCAGGCAGCGGAACCGGTTGGTAGACCAGGTCATCAACCGGACTCGCCGGCCAAGCAAGCCCTCCGGGCACCACATAGTGCGGCTGGGCCGCCTGGTAGTGATGTGGTAATCGCTACCAACCAAAGCTCAATCTAGTACCCACATCCAAATCCAAAATCCGCAATCCAAAACCCAAAACCAAGTGAGGGGGTGGTCGCCGCAGAACCGTTAGCGTCTGACGATATCAGACAGGTACTTTCACAAAGTCCCTTAAAAACAGGAATACGCAATTGAGGAGAAGCTACACAAAGGGTTTAGCAAACTCAGAAAGTAGGCGGTAGCCATATCTCGTATGAGGTATGGCTATCGGAACATATACAAAACGGCGACATACAAACAGGAGAAATAAAGAGATGCACACTATAGAGATGGAGGAAGTAACGTTCGCGCATATGCTCACCAGCCCCCGCCAGGACACGATACCGGTCGAGGTCGCACCGCAGTGGCAGCTAGAGGCCCTTGAGGAGTACGAGGAAAGCCTACAGCCCCTCGAAGTGCGGATGCGCCGCGACCTGGCTACACGCGTGAAGGCCCTCACAGGTCGCAGGATAGCACAGGACAATATCTACACCGATGCTATGTGCCAGGTAGCCGGGACGACGGTAGACGGTATCGTCTTCAAGCTGATGAAGGAGAACCTGGTGGTCGTGCGCTCCTGCGTGCATTGTGGGTGCTCCCAGTTCGCGAGCATGCCCATCACCAACCGCGCGGAACTCGGCTACGTACTGTCAGAGTGGGAGCCTCGTTGCGCGGGCTGTCAGGAAGAAGATTCGACCCACTGGATCTACACGGACTAAGGGATAAGCAGGAACCGAGACATACCAAATACAACGAATTTAGATTCGGAACAGAAACACAACCGGCTATATCAAAGTCACAAACGAGAACGAACGGCAACTAAAGAGACTACAACACCTACAAGTTACGGCACTCCCACGCGGTACTGGGGTGCTACACAGGCACAGGGCACATCCATCGTGGCGCTCGCTCTCCATGCGGCGAGCAATCAACAATGATTTACGAATTGAAGGTAGAATCATGGCAGATCAACTAGACGGGGCCGGTAAGGTCCAACGGCCGGCGGCCTCGCACCTCTTCCTGGTGCGCCTCTGGGAGGAGTCGGACGGCGGCTCTCACAGTGGGGACGCAACGGACTACAGTGGTGAGGGCGAGAGTACGCACCCCAACGTGGATGGCACCGCCGAACGTGAATGGAAGGGCAAAGTGCAGCACGTAGTCAGCGGTGAATCGCACACCTTCCAGGACCTCCCTTCGCTGCTGGACTTCCTGCGCGCCATGATGCCCGCACCGGCGGCAGGCACTCCCGATAGGGGCCAAGCTACAACTGAATAACCCGGCGACAGGACCGGGCAAGAAAGACCCGCCAGCACAAACACGTACCGGCGGGGCGAACAACAAGTATGCTTTCGTCTTGAGGGGCCTCTATAGAGCGCCTTCTCTTTGCGTTACTTTCAGCCAACCACCTTACACGTCAGCCGTCACCCGGCCATCTATCGGCATATCCATCTTGCCTTCGTCCGAGACCTCAAAGAGGTAGAACGGAGGCTTATCGGGGAAGTCACGCTTCAGCAGCGGCAGGGACACGTTGTATACCGGCGAGCCGCTCATCGTACGGCCCTCCAAGGTGCCCCGGTGGGCGTGGCCGTGGAACACCGCCGACACGGGGTAGCGGGCCAGCGGCTCCTCCAACCTGCTGGTGCCCAGGAAGGGGAATATGGCTTCCGGCTCGCCCTCCACTGTCGCCTGGATGGGCGCGTAGTGCAGCACCACGATCTTGTGAGGCGTGCGCAGGCGGGCCACCGCCCTCTCCAACTTCATCGCCTCGTTCACCGCTTCCTGCACGAACAGCTTGATAGTCTCCTCGCCCCACGGCGATAGAGTGCCTTTGCCGAAGCCGCCCGCGAAACCCTTGGTGCCCGCAAATCCCACGCCTGCCACCTCGTGCGCGTCACCGTCTAGCATCAGCAGACCCGCTTCGGACAGGATATCGGTCACTTCGGCCTGCTTGCCGCTCTCGTAATCGTGGTTGCCCAGCACGCCCAGCGCCGGCACCTTCAACACCGCCAACTCACGCGCCAGTATGTGCGCCTCCTCGGGCAAGCCGTAGTCGGTCAGGTCGCCGCAGAGCACCAGCACGTCGGCCTTCTCGTTGATCTCGGTGAAAAGCGACTGGAACGCCCCATGCGAGCCTTTATTGCAGTGAATGTCACCTACCGCCGCTATACGCACTTTCCTCTTTTCCTTCGCCATCCTTTGCGCTTCCTCCCATGCAGGGTTGCCTTGCTTCTATGTATGAACACAAAGCGGACTGGTTAGCAAAATGCATACCGCACGCAGGTTCCAGGCACATACCTGGCACATCTTCTGCTTACAAGAGCGCACATATTGAGCATGTGAAGTAGGCATGCCTGAGTGAGGGGAGTACGCCGTGGGTGCAGGGGAATCAGAAGAAGCAAACGCGGAGCAGCAAAGCTCCGAACACGACTACAGCCCGGACGGGCACGCGGACTGCCGGTTCGGTGACATAGACCTCGACCCCAAAACCTGCGAGTTCTACCGCAAGGCAATGCGGCTCATAAACGAAGCCGAGATACCGTTCCTGGTGGGTGGCGCTTACGCCATGCAGCGTTACACGGGCATCTCGCGGCACACGAAGGACTTCGACATATTCGTGAAGCCGGACGACGCGGAGCGCGTCCTTGCGCTACTGGGACAGCACGGCTGCGAGACGGAGATGACCTTCTCCCACTGGCTGGGCAAAGCTTACTACGAAGACTTGTATGTAGACGTGATCTTCAGGTCGGGCAACGGGGTGGCGGAGGTTGACGATGAATGGTTCGACAACGCCACGGCCGACGAAGTGCTCGGCATACCGGTCAAGCTATGCCCGCCGGAGGAGATCATCTGGACCAAGGCCTTCGTGCAGGAGCGCGAGCGGTACGATGGGGCCGACATAGCTCACGTGGTGCGTGCCTGGGCGGACAAGATGGACTGGAAACGATTGTTGCGGCGCTTCGGGCCTTACTGGAGGGTGCTGTTCGGCCACCTGGTGCTCTTCGGCTTCGTTTATCCCGGCGAGCGCGACAAAGTACCGGCCTGGGTGATGAACGAACTAATGGGCCGCCTGCAACGCGAATTGGCTAAATCGGCCCCCAAGACCCGCATCACCAGGGGCACAATAATCTCCCGGCAGCAGTACCTAATAGACGTAGAGAACTGGGGCTACAAGGACATTCGCCTCGAACCCAACATCAAAATGACCGAGGACGAGATCGCCGCCTGGACCGATGGAATTGAAATCGACGGGAAATAGGGCGGGAGTAGACGATGGACGACTGACGATGGACGATGGAACCGCCAAGACGCCAAGGACGCCAAGAATAGCGCAAGGTAGGGCCTTGTCATCCTGAGCGTAGCGAAGGATCAGTAGCTCGTGTTTGACTCTTCCTTGTAAGGGACCAGTGTTCCTATTACCGGCATTATCCTGAACGTTGAGGACTCTCGCCTACCCACCTGATCCTTCGCTGCGCTCAGGATGACAGAGGGGAGCGGGGTTCTCGTGTCCTGCTGTTGGGATAGGGGCAGCCGCCAGTAGAGCCGCCATCGTCCATCGTCCATCGTCCATCGTCCATCGGCTACTCCCGCAGAAAAGTCGCTATCTCCTCCACTGTCGAGCGCGCGGTGCGGCCAACGCCTATCAGGGTAGCCGAGGCATAGCCGGTCCAGTCGCCGTAGCCCACCAGCCATAGGCGGGGCTGCTTCACCGAGCGCGTGCCCACGACTTCTATGTGGCCGTCAGGCTCAATCACGCCCAGTGGTTCTAGGTGGTCCAGCGCCGATTTGAAGCCGGTGCACCAGACTACCGCATCTATCTGCTCTTCGCGGCCGCCCGGCCAGATCACGCCCGTCCCGGTGAAGCGGGTGAATGGCTCGACGCGGTGCAGCACGCCACGCTCGCGCGCCTCCTTCACAGGGGGCACCATCACTATGTTACCCAGGTTGGTTGTCACCACTTCCCTAAGCGACGCGCTATCACCCCGCTGCTCGGCCATGTACTTGCGGGTTGCGAGATCGAACAGGTAGCGGCCGTCTACGTGGTCGGGCATGAACTGTGGGGGCCGCCTTGTCACCCATGTTGCGTCGGCTACCAGCGACAATTCGGCCAGGACTTGCGCTCCTGAATTGCCGCCGCCGATTACCAGCACCCGCTTACCTTTGAATGGCTCAGGGGATATGTAGTGGGCGGAGTGAAGCTGGAGGCCGCCGAATAGCTCTCGTCCTGGGTAAGGGGGAATGTAGGGTTGTTCCCACGTCCCGGTGGCGCTCACAATCGCTTGCCCCTGCCAGATGCCGCTGTCGCTCACTGCATCCAGGCCGTCGGGCCGCGCACGCACCTGGGTCACACGCACTGGCCTGGCGATAGGCAGCTTATACCGCTGCTCGTATTCGGACATATAGGCGAGCACCGCTTCCCTGCCGGGGTATTCGGAGGCCCCACCGGGCATAATCCAGCCGGGCAGCGAACTCCAACGGGCGGGCGAAAAGAGGGTAAGCGAATGCCAGCCGTGCAGCCAGGCCCCTCCCGGCTCGGCCTGTGCGTCGAGTATCACATAGCTCAGCCCGGTGCGCCGCAGATAATATCCAACCGACAGCCCGGCCTGCCCGCCCCCGATGATTACGACTTCGTATTTGCCCGGTTCCGTGTTAGCTCTCAAGTCTGCTCTTTCCCCTGCATTACCACCTGCCAAGGTGTGGTCTGGCTAGAAAACGGTCTGACGAATGAGAGTGTTGAATATATGGGACCGAACGCCACATTGTCATTTCGAACGGAGTGAGAAATCTCGTCCTTCAGCACCCAAATGCCACCTTTCCATAGGCATTCTGTCCGATAAGAAATCGGAAACATCCCGGTAGAGGACGAGATTTCTCACTCCGTTCGAAATGACAAGTAGAAGCTTGGGTGCTCATAGCTTAGGAGATGGCTGCTACCTACCGGGTAAAGGAGATATGGTGCCAGCACCATCGGCGCGAAGCCCAAACTCCTCCCGGAACCTCTCGGCTATGGTTGCCACTACCTCGTCCGGTCCCGAAACACTTAGCTCCAGGTAGGGTGCGTGTGCGAACGAACTTGCATACTTGCTCAAGATGGAGCAGCCTCCCGTCAGGCCAAATGTCTCTACCAAGATGCCCCGCTGCACCACGCCAGAAGCCCGCGACTCCAGCGTCTCGCTCAGTATGACCCTGTAGCCCTGCCCAGCGCCGAACTCCCAAACCGAGACATAGTGACCATCCCCGGCCTGCCGGTTCGTGCCGGTACGCCAATCTTCGTGGGGCATCACGAAGTCGGGTGACAACAACGCAATGTGGCGCTTGACGAACTCTAGCTGCGGGGCGTGTACCCCTATGTCAGCCAGGTATGGTTCGATTCGCACGGCTTCACTTGTCACTGCTTTTCCTTGAATCGCTAGGTCAGCGTACAACCGCCACAGACCTATGATACACATACGATGCATAAATTGCAGACCCGGAGCGTTCATTATCGGTAGGATAGATAGAGGAAAAGGCAAACAGGTTATGGTTTGCATAAGAGACGCCCGTCGATTGAAATCGAGGGCTACGCAAAGCAAAGTCCCTGCGGGACTGGTACATTCTCTCAGGACGTTTCAGATGCTCTGGATGAACCAGTCTGCCGCACAGCAGACTTTGCCTTGTGTAGCCCTCGATTTCAATCGACGGGCGTCTCTTGGCGACAACGTCGATATTCCGACTGCAGACCCGGCACCTATTGACAAATAACAGCTCGTAGCATAACATGCGGCAATACTACACGCGCAGCTATGCATCGCGATATCCAACGCCAACGACGAGGAGGGTAAGAGATGCAAACAGAAGTGCAGACTAGCCGCGTGCGCACGCCCGATGCCCCCGCCGCAATCGGCCCGTACTCACAGGCCATTGTAGCTAACGGCATGGTCTTTTGCGCCGGACAAGTCGCCCTTGACCCGGCGACTAACGATCTGGTGGGACATGACATCCAGGCTCAGACCAGCCGCGTGCTGGAGAACTTGCGGGCGGTGCTTGTAGCAGCCGGCTCGGACTTGCAGTACGTCGTGCGTACCACCGTGTTCCTCTCGAAGTTCAGTGACTTTACCGCAATGAACGCGGTCTACGAAGAATACTTCGGCCAGATTGCGCCCGCTCGCTCCACGGTGGAGTGCGGCCTGCCGGGCCATATCCTGGTGCAGATAGATTGCATCGCCATTGTGCCCAGCCTGGTAAGCTCCATGCAGGTCATAGAAGCGCGCGAGTCCCATTCCACATTCAACCTGGACGAAGACGCGGACTTTTAGCATCCGCACACTACATGCTATAATCTCGACTACCG
This sequence comes from Chloroflexota bacterium, assembly GCA_030913985.1. Taxonomy (GTDB): domain Bacteria; phylum Chloroflexota; class Chloroflexia; order QHBQ01; family JADMIH01; genus JADMIH01. Next base: position 9,610 of record JALZHI010000069.1, read on the forward strand.
GCAGGCCATCGGTCCACGTTCGAGATCGAACGACCACCTATACTTAACCAGGAGTGACGCTACATGGCTGTACGCACCGCGCAAAGCAAGGAGGCTGGGCGCGCGCCGCTGCCCCTCAACGCCCGGCGGGACAACTGGTGGATTAAGCCACTTATTACGGTGGTGGTGCTCGGCGCGTTCGTGCTCTACTCGACGTATCGCGCCTTCGAGAACCAGTTCTACCTCGTCGAGCCGTATCTCTCCCCGCTCTACTCCCCGCTGATTATCACCAACTGGAGCATCTTCGGCTGGACGATCTCCCCGGCCATCTACATCCTGATCTTTCCTCTCAGCTTCCGGCTGACCTGCTATTACTACCGGCTGGCCTACTACCGCGCCTTCTTCTGGGACCCGCCAGCGTGCGCCGTACCCGAACCACTCGAGCGCAGGCACTACACGGGCGAGCGCCAGTTCCCCTTCGTGCTGCAAAACCTCCACCGCTATGCTCTTTACGCCGCCCTGGTGTTCATCGTCATACTCGGTATTGACGCCGTCAAGGGCTTTTTCTTCCACGAGGGCTTCGGGGTGGGCGTCGGCTCGCTCATACTCACCGTCAACGTCATACTTATCTCCCTGTATACCTTCTCCTGCCACTCGTTCCGGCACCTGACTGGCGGCAGGGTAAATTGCTACTCGTGCACCCTCGCCAGCAGGACGCGGTACGGCCTCTGGAAGCAGATAAGCTTCCTCAACACCAAGCACTCGCTGTATGCCTGGGCCAGCCTGGTGTGGGTGGCCTTCACCGACCTGTACATACGCTCGGTGGCCGCCGGCTGGATTACCGACTTCAGGTTCATCTAGAAGCGAAGCCGGATTAGCGCGGCAGCATGCGCTTCGGTCTTTCATTGATCTTTGGCCCATCTTACTGCATGGATTGAGTATGGAACCCTACGAAATAGTTGAACATGATGTGCTCATAATCGGCGCGGGAGGCGCGGGGCTGCGGGCGGCCATAGCGGCGGCTGAGGCCGGGCAGAACGTGGGCGTGGTCTGCAAGTCGCTGCTCGGCAAGGCGCACACGGTCATGGCCGAGGGAGGCATCGCCGGGGCGCTCGGCAACCTGGACAAGGCCGACAACTGGCAGGTGCACTTTATGGACACCATGCGGGGCGGCGGCTTCCTCAACAACTGGCGCACGGTGCAGCTACTCACCACCGAGGCCCCTGAGCGCGTGCTGGAGTTGGAGCAGTGGGGGGCCGTCTTCGACCGCACGCCCGAAGGCCTCATCATGCAGCGCCCCTTCGGCGGGCATACCTACCGCCGCCTGAACCACGTTGGCGACCGCACCGGCCTGGAGCTAATTCGCACGCTACAGGACCGGGCTGTGGCCGCGGGCATGAAGTGCTACATGGAGACCACGATCATCCGGCTGCTGAAAGACGGCGACCGGGTAACGGGCGCGCTCGGCTACTACCGAGAGACAGGGCGCTTCTTCGTCATCCGGGCCAAGGCGGTGGTGCTGGCGACGGGCGGCTGGGGCCGCATGTACAAGGTGACCTCCAACTCCTGGGAGTCTACCGGCGACGGGGCGATACTCGCGTACGAAGCCGGGGCCGAGTTGCAGGACATGGAGATGGTGCAGTTCCACCCCACCGGCATGGTGTGGCCGCCCGGCGTGCGCGGCCTGCTGGTGACCGAGGGCGTGCGCGGCGAGGGCGGCATCCTGCGCAACTCCAAGCAAGAGCGCTTCATGTTCGACTCGAAGTATATGACCGCCGCGTACAGGGGCCGCTTTGCCGAGACGGAAGAGGAGGCCGCGCGCTGGCTGGAGGACAAGGCCAACAACCGCCCGCCGCCCGAATTGCTGCCTCGCGACGTGGTGGCCCGCGCCATCTACCGGGAGGTGCAGGCGGGCAACGGCAGCGAGCACGGCGGGGTCTACCTGGACGTGACGCAACGGGGAGCCGACTACATCAAGCGCAAGCTGCCGAGCATGTACGAGCAGTTCCACGCGCTGGGCGACGTAGACATCACGAAGGAGCCGATGGAGGTCTACCCGACCATCCATTACGTCATGGGAGGAGTGCGGGCCACGTCTGAGACATCCGCCACCAACGTCCCCGGCCTCTTCGCTGCGGGCGAGACGGCGTGCGGCGTGCACGGAGCGAACCGCTTAGGAGGCAACGCGCTGTGCGACCTGCTGGTGTTCGGCAGGCGGGCCGGGATAGCGGCGGCCGAACACGCGCAAGGGAATCCCCATGGGGAGCTAGATAGCGCGCGCATACGCGAGGAAGTAGCGGCCATGCTTGCCCCGTTCGAGTCGGCGGGCACCGAGAACCCCTATCTGCTCACCCAGGAGCTACAGGCCGCCATGCAAGAGGGCGCGATGATAGCCCGCACCGAGGAGAGCCTGACGAAGTGCCTCGACAAGGTGCTGGAATTGCAGGAACGCGCCGAAAATCTGCACATCGAAGGCTCGCGCATGTACAACCCCGGCTGGCACACCGCGCGCGACATACAGAACATGCTGAAGGTGTCGGAGATCATCGTGCGTTGCGCGCTCGAACGCCGCGAGAGCCGGGGCGCGCAGTGGAGGCTCGACTACCCCGACCTGGATCCCGAATGGGCCAAGAAGAACCTGATAGCCATCAAGGGTGCGGACGGCCAGGTGCAGATAGACACCCGCCCCGTGCCGGAGATGCCGCCGGAACTGGCAGCGTTGTTTGAGGTCAAGAAGTAGGCAAGCTGCCGCTAACGGGATGAGGTGCTAGGATGAAGGTCAGGGCCGAAGCTACAATTGAAGACCTGTACCACGTGCCTGAGAACGGCAAGGCCGAAATCGTCAACGGAGAGTTGGTGCTAATGAGCCCTACAGGTGACCTACCAAGTAGCGCGGCTGGAGCTATCTATGCCAGCCTGCGCCAGAACGCCCGGCTTACAGGTGGTAGGGCATACACGGACAATGCTGGCTTCATCGTAAACTTGCCACATCGCAAGTCGTTCAGTCCCGACGCCGCCTTCTACGTCGGGCCTCGCTCAGGCGGAAAGTTCCTCAACGGGGCACCAGTGTTCGCCGTCGAAGTCCGTAGCGAAGGCGACTATGGCCCGAAGGCAGAACGAGCAATCGCGGCCAAGCGCGCCGACTACTTTGCGGCGGGCACCCTTGTCGTCTGGGATGTAGACGTGCTCCGTGATGAAGTGGTAAGGGTATATAGAGCCAGCGATCCCGGTAGTCCAGTGGTCTACCATCGTGGGGAAGTGGCCGAGGCAGAACCTGCGGTGCCGGGTTGGCAGATGCCTGTGGACGAGTTATTTACCTAGGAACGAGTTGCCTCAACAGCATAGAGCAACACCAGACGTGGATTATTAAGCAGGAGAGCACAATGACCACCGAAACCGAGGCTAAACTGGGCAGCATGCCAATGGACCGGGAGGCGACCTTCGAGGACAAGGAGGAAGCCAAGCGGCAAACATCTTCCGTTGGGCAGACGGTCACTTTGCGAGTCTTCCGGGGAGATGCCGAGGGCGGTACCCATACGGAGTACGAAGTGCCCACCTTCCCCGGCATGGTGGTATTGGACGCCATCCACTACATCCAGGCCGAGTACGACAGCACCCTCTCCTGCCGGTGGAACTGCAAGGCGGGCAAGTGCGGCTCGTGCAGCGCCGAAATCAACGGTAAGCCGCGCCTGCTGTGCAAGGCCCGCGTGCGAGACTACTCGGACGCCAACGAGCCTATACTGGTCCACCCACTCAAGGCGTTCCCGCTGGTAAAAGACCTCGTGACGGATGTGTCCTGGAACTATCGCATGTCGGAGCGTGTGGCGCCGTTTACTCCCGCGGAAGGCGCACCGCGACCCTTCACTATGCAGCAGATAGACGTGGACCGCATCCAGGAGTTCCGTAAGTGCATAGAATGCTTCCTCTGCCAGGACACCTGCCACATCCTGCGCGACCACAGCCGCAAGGACGCCTTCTTCGGCCCACGCCAGCTAATCAAGCTTGCCAACCTCGATATGCACCCGTACGATGGGCTGGACCGCCGCCAGATGACACGAGAGGAGGCGGGGGTCGGCTTCTGCAACATCACCAAGTGCTGCGCGGAGGTATGCCCCGAGCATATCAACCTGACCGACAACGGCATCATCCCCCTCAAGGAGCGGGTGGCCGACATCTACTTCGACCCGGTGATGTGGGCCGCGCGCAAGATGAGCAGGAACAAAGAGCAGCGCCCCGCCACGGTAGGCTATCAGGCACCCACCGTGAGCAGCACGGCTCCTCCATCCGAACCGGAAGCCCCACCCAGGCCTTACGGACCCCCCGGCGTGAGCAAGGACGACATAGTCTTCGACACGCAGAACCCCTACAGGGCCAGGGCGGTGCCGCGCGCCAGGTATGGCGACGGAGGCAGCGACGGGGCTACGGAAGGTACGTGAGAATACCCCGGTATATAAGGGGGGCGGGAAAGACCGGCTAAGTTGCGGACGTAACGTTCGGGGTGACACTGAGGCCCTGGTGCCCTAATCGGTGTCGGACATCCTTACGAGGTCGGAGACTCGTTCCAAGAGCACGTCCAGGTCAAAAGGCTTGGGCACGTAGCTCTCGGCGCTGATGTCGTCTCCACGGCGGGCTGCATCTTGCGCGGCGGTGAGGACGATGATAGGCGCTCTATTGCCGTAAAGCTCACGGTAGCGCTTGGCGAACTCCCAGCCGTCTATGCCGGGCATCTTCATGTCGAGGATGATAAGGTCGGGGTGCTGCCGCTCGATCAACTCCAGAGCCGCCTCGCCGTTAGGGGCTTCATCCACCTCGTAGCCCTCGTCCGCCAGCACATAGACAAGCACCTGGCGAATGTCCACCTCATCGTCAACCACAAGGACCCGAGTCATAGCTTTACCGGCCGGCGTGCTGGTGCCCAGCATTGATCAGGCGGTGCCGGTACGGGAAGGAAGCGCCACCACGAACCGCGAGCCGCCGTGCTCCGGCTCCTCAACCCAGATAAGGCCGCCGTGCATCGCCACGATCTCGCGAGTGATGTAGAGGCCGAGGCCCATGCCGGACAGGTGACCCTCGCTGTGGGCCTGGTGAAAACGCTCGAACACCGCCTCACGCTGGTCAGCAGGAATACCCACCCCCGAGTCGGTAACGGAGAGGAGCGCTCCGGCGGGGGCAGCCTGCCGAAGTTCGACCTTGACTACCCCGCCTTCGGGGCTGAACTTCACGGCATTCTGTAGCAAGTTCGTGATTACCTGCTCAAAGCGTACGGGGTCTATCACCACTTCGAGGCGCTCAGGGCCTTCGTACAAGACAGTGTGCCGGCTCTCGCTCTGCTGGGCCACCGCTGAGCGGACGAGCGCCGCGAGATCGGTCCTCACAGGCTCGACCCGCAGCTTGCCCGCCTCAATCTGCGCCGTATCGAGCAGCCGCGCCACCAGGTGACTCAGCTTGCCCGTCTGCGCATCTATGGTATCCAGGCCCATTCGCAGGCGCTCAGGAGAGATCTCGCGATTGCGCGCGACGTCGCGCAGTAGCAACTGTGCGTATCCTCGGAGGCTGGTAACGGGCGTCTTTAGCTCGTGGGCCGCCACGGACAGGAACTCGTCCCGCGCCGCCACAGCGGTCCGCAACTCTTCGTTACGCTCGCGCAACGACTGTTCGACGCGCTTACGTTCCTCTATTTCGCTTTCCAGGGCTTGCGCCTTCTGCTGCAAAATGGCAATAGCACGCAGGCGGTCCTCTTCATCCACAAGGGAGGTATAGCTCTCGGAGGGTATAACGCGCGAGTGCGTTTCGCAAATCCTGCCAAGAGGAGCGCCATCTCCCGACTGGGTAAAGAAGTTCATAGGGTAGGCGCAAAGCAGGTCGAAAGCATGTGTCTGGGCCAGGTCGTTCCAAAGCCCTTCAAGTTGGAGGGCGACATCAGCCTTCCCCTCCGCCCACAGCAGAGCCACCATCTCACCGAACACCGCCACCCGCCTCCGCTCGCCACCGGGCGCGGAAGTGGCTCCCGCCAGCACGCCGCCAATCACGTCCGAGAAGATAGTCGGGTCAGGCTGCCCGTCGCGAGTCAACTTCGACAGCATCTCGGCGGCATCGAAGGCCACATACCTACCCTGCTCAACGGCGAGCTCGACATCCACACCGCGCGCCTTCAGCCGCTGTGCAAGCCCTTCCCTGTGCTCGCGGGTGGCTACGACGACACCGGCGTCACCGGCCTCGATAGCAGAGCCGATGAACCGGCTTAGTTCGTTCAGGAGGAATGCATCATCGTCATAGAACTGCACGGCATGCCCGCAGGGACCGGAGTGGCTTATATCCACCGGCTGCGCATAAGAAAAGGTTGGGATGGCCGTGCTTACGTTCATGCTAATCCCAATTCTACCCGTAACAGAGACTTGCTAACAATGCTCTTAATGGGTTGTGCGGGGTAAGACATAGGTCCTTCCCGCGTGTTTCATTATCTAAACTAACAGGTAAACAATTAGCAATTTATATGCCCCGATACTGCCGCCTGCATTTATAAAGTGCGAAGCTCAACTGTGCTTCCACAATCTCGGAGGACATGTGGCCTCATATGTGCCCGGTAGAGACACCGTACCTACCCAAAACGAGTCAGGGCCGCCCGCAGCTTTTCGCATGCGAGGCGGCCCTGATGTGCTTGGACACCATACAGTTTATGCGCTATCAGAAGCGTATCAGCGTGAGGATGTTGTAGTCTTCGAGGTACTGGCGCGCTCCAAGCTCGGTTAGCTCTATCAGGAAGGCCAGGGCTACAACGTCGCCGCCGAGTCGCTCCACAAGCTCTATCGTGGCGCGGGTGGTGCCGCCGGTAGCCAGCAGGTCGTCCACTACGATCACGCGCTCGCCCTGCTCTATCGCGTCACTGTGCATCTCCACGGTGTTCGCGCCGTATTCAAGCTCGTAGGCGGCGGTGACCGTCTCGGCGGGCAGCTTGCCCAGCTTGCGCACCGGCACGAAGCCCACGCCCAACCTGTACGCAATCGGCGCGCCGAAGATGAAGCCCCGGCTTTCAATCGCCACCACCTTGGTGGCGTTGAGCGGTGCCAGCTTGTCGCAGAACTGGTCAACCACCTGCTGGAACGCCGGGCCAACCTTGAGCAACGTGGTGATGTCGCGGAACAGGATGCCCTGCACCGGGAAGTTGGGCACGTCGCGGATTAGTTCGGTCAGATCGTAGTCCATCAAACCCCCAGGTCAGTCATAAATCCAGAAGCCGGTCGCGCTTGCGGCTCGTCACTGCCCCGGCGCTATTATATCACCCTAACCTGCAAGATTCGCGCCCAATATCAGATCTTCCTCGACCGGCTACCCCGCAGGTACCGGGCGAGCAGCGCCATGACCAGGAACAGGACCGCAAGCGCCAGTGGGAACGAGCCGCCGGTCTGAGGGATGGCTGCCGCCTGCCTAGCCTGTGTGGGCCTGGCGGCCGGGGTGTTGGGCGGCGTGACCGGTTGGTTGGACGCGGCACCTGCCCCGCTTTCAGTGGTCGCGGCGGGTTGGTTGACCGCTGGCTGCGGTTGTGTGGTGGCCGTCGGCTGCGGAGGGCTTACCGCCTCCGTGGACGCGGGCAGGGCCGTTTCGGTAGCCGCAGGTTGCTGCGCGGTCAGAGGCTCGGCTACCTGCGCGATGTAGGCGTTAGACTGCACTACCTCGCTGCTCTGCTTGTACACCGCGCTCGCCTGGTTGCTGAGGGAGCTATCGGCAGTGGCTCCTACCTGCACCGGGATCTCCACCTGGGCCGTGCTGTTTGCCGCCAACTCGCCTACCTGCGCGGTGACCGTGTTGTCATTCAGGGCTACGGAGCCGTGGGTACTTCGCATGCGCGCGGTGTCAACCGTGACCCCAGCAGGTAGCTTGTCCGTCACCACCACATCGGTGGCCGCGGCATCCCCGGCGTTGTGCACCTCAATTATGTACACCAGCGACTGCCCCTGGTCCACAGTGGTCTTGTCGGCGGAGAGGCGTACCTTTAGCTCCGGCTGTCCGGCAGGCTGCGCCGGGGTTTCGGCGGTGGGTTGGGCCGCCTGGCTATTTTCAGCGGCTTCCGCTTCGCCGCCCTCGGGCTGCTGAGGCTGCGTGGTAGGCATGGTTATCTGCTGTTCGGGCGTGGGTTGCACTGCTGGCGCGCCGGGGCTGCCCTCCTGCGGCTGGGCCTCCACAACCGGGGTATTCACCGCTGCTTTTGTGACTGTGAACTGGAAGCGGGCGCGGCTGTGTCCGAAACCGATTACCGCGTCGCGCACCTGCACGATGGCCTCGTACTGGCCCTCGGCTAGGCCGCCCTCGCCTAGCGTGTACTCGGTGCCTGCGCCGAGGCTGCCGCTGTCCACGACCGGCTTGTCGCCCTGCCCCGCCGCGTAGATGTACAGGCGGTAAGTCTCGCCCGCCCGACGGGCCTTCCACTTGAGCTTGCTGCCGGGGGCGACCGTGCCTCCCGCCGCAGGCTCCACCAGCACAACGTCGGAGATGTCTACGGTGGGCACGTTGAAGTCGGTGCCGGTGAGATAGATGATCGGGAAGGTGCGCCAAGTTGCGAGTGTGCCAGGGCCACCCTGGAACTGGATGTAGTAGAAGGCATCACCGGGGGCGCTCGGCTGGTTGACGAAAACGTAGCGCCCGCTTGCGTCGGTGGTAGTGGTAGCGAGCAGGCTCTCGGCCCCGCTGTTAGCGTGCTGGCGCAACTCCACGGTTACACCCTCCGCCCCCGCCTCCCCCAACGTCACAGCGCCAGTAATGGCACCCTGGGTCTGCTGTTGCGGCGCGCCCTGGGCGGTTGCAGCAAAGGTCAGGCCCAGTCCCAGTGCCAATGCGGCGACCAGCAGGTATACAACAGTCCTCAGGTTCTTTCGCACGGAACTCTGCACATCTAAGTAGTTCTTCATCTCTATCTCATCTCCCTGTGTCTCTTGGCAAATTAGTTTATTGGCTAAAAAATTACCATTTCTGGCTTGTCTAGGGTGCCTGCGCCACGCTTGACTCATCCAGTTTGGCTATCACAACGAGCCTCTGGGTAGCCAGGCCTGGCGGTGTGCACGTTATCAGCGTCAGGCGTTTGTCATCCGTAGGGTCCATGACCTGCACGTAGTCGGGGCTGACCACCAGGCTTTCTTCAACCAGGTAACGGTACTCGCCCAAGTCGTTGCTCACGAATACCTCGTCACCCGGTTGCAGGCGGTCCAACTCACGGAACAGCGCGGAGTTGATGTCCCGGTGCCCCGCCAGCACCACGTTGCCCACTTCGCCGGGGTTGGCCGTGCCCTCATGATGACCCACGTCCATGGGGGACACCTCCCACTCGCCCATGTTCACCGTCACCTCGTGCACCGCGCTGTCCAGGAACATCACCGGGATGCGCAGCCGGTTCGGGAGCAAGGCCTCGGGAGAAACCGTTGGTGCGGGCGTTGCGCCGGTACCCGGTGTTACAGTAGTGGTGGGTTCCGACCCGCCCCCAAGCATGGGTGGGAGCACTTCAGATACAAAGGTAGCGGTGGCCTCTGCTTCAGGGCTGGCGGTCACCCGGACGGTCGCAGTGGCAGTCGGCATGGCCCCACTTCCACCCGAAGGAACTTGCCTGGGGGGAGGCGACGTGAGCCTGCGTGGGGCGGTGTCGATGTAAGTCGTGTAGATGTACTGGAAGGCCAGCCACGCTACTACCAGCGCACCCAGCGCCTCCAGACCGAGCAGGAGCCAGTCGAGCAGGTTGAGCGGCTTCCGGGGTTCCTGGTCCCTGCCACCATCGTCATCGGAACGCTGCCGGTCCCACGGCAGAGTAAAGGTGCGCGAGCGGTCCACCGGCTGAAGGCCCGATATCTGGAAGCGGTCGGGCGATTCTAACGCGGCTGCGACTAGCTGGGTGGTGATAGGCGCGCTCGACACGGCCAGGGCCGCCAACTGCTTCTGTTGGAGGCGCGAGCGCATCACGTCCACGCGGCCCCACAGCCTGTTCGCGGCCTCTGTAGCATTCAGTAGCTTGTCAAGTCCCACCCTGGGAATTTGCATTGCCCTACCCTTCGCTCCTAGTACTTATGGAAATGCCGCAGACATTGATCGCTCGCATGGGTGCGGCCTTCCTGTTTCGGGCCGAGTATAGCAGCTAATAGCGCCTCAACGTGCGATAATCCACACGTTAGCTACAGCTTGCACAAAGGGTTGCTAGCGCAGGAGGCTGGCAGGTACCGCCGAACGTCCTTGCTGCGAAAGTGGGGTGAGGTTATTCTCCGCAGGTCATTCTCGGCATGTAAGACGCCCGTCGATTGAAATCGAGGGCTACACCTTGCGAAGTCTGCCCTGCGGCAGACTGGTTCATCTCAAAGCATCTGTAAAGACCTAACAAGATGTCGCAGTCCCGCAGGGACTTTGCAATGTGTAGCCCTCGAATTTATTCGATGGGCGTCTCTTATGCCATCTGTTACATGCCATCTGATCTGTTACATGCCATCTGATCTGCTACATACCATCTGATCTGCTACATACCACCTGCTACATGCCACACTTTCCTGTGTCTCTCCCGCCGGAGAACGATCACTCCCCTGCGCCTTTTCTGGCGGCATTGGCTGTATTGACACTGCGGGCATACGGCTTTATAGTAGGGGTAGGCTGCCGCTATATAAGTGGAAGCTCTCTTTTCGCTTGCCCAGGAAGACCAGATGCTCTCGCGCCTACGCACAGTGCAGAATCGAAGGAACAACCGGTTAGCGCCTATACTCATAGGCGTGGTGATTGTGCTCGTGTTCGTCCTGGCAGGCGTGGGAGTGGTCACCGAATTGCTGGGGCGAGGAGCGCAGGAGAACATACGGATCGCGAACGACCTCCTGCTGGTGGAGCGCACGCTCTACGGCATGCACGTCGACATGCAGGCTGCCAACCGGGGCTATATCATCACGGAGAACGAGCAGTTCCTGGAGCCTTACAGGCAGGCGGAACAACAGCTACCGGGCCTGTGGGAGACGCTTGAGCAGGATGCCACTGCCCTCGACGCGCGGGACGAGCAGGGGGCGCAGCCCATCACCACCCTCGTGCGCGACATGCAGGCGGCGGCAACCACATGGAGAGAGGACTTCTCCCAGGTGACGACTGAGCTAGTCCGCTCAGGGCGCACCCAGGAAGCCGTGGACATAGTGATCAGCGGGCGGGGCAATGACCTCTTCAATAGATTCCGCGAGCGCAGCACCAGGCTCAACGACCTGCTGAACGACCGGGTGCGCCAGTACAACGCCGATCTGCTCCGCATCCGACGCAACGAGCTATACTTGCTAATCGGGGTGGGAGTGCTCGCCCTGTCAAGCGCCATATTCGCGGCGGCGGTGTCCAGGCGGGAGACCAAGTTGCAAAAGGAGGCCACTGAGGCGGCTGAAGCCGAGAGCGCGCGCCTCCAGGCCATCATCGAAAGCCTGCCCGTGCCCGTCAGGCTGATCGTGCCTCCCAACGGCAACACCGTGCTCCAGAACCACGCCGCCGAGCACCTCTTTCCCACGGACGAGTGGAATGCTCTGCGTCCTGAAGACCGGGCTGCTTACTATCATTTCACGCGGCCCGACGGCACCGCCTACACGTATGACCAGTTTCCCAGCGTGCGGGCGCTGACCCACGGCCAGGCGGTGCGCGAGGAAGAGATGCTGGCCGAAATACCGGGGCAGGGTAGACGCTCTTTGCTCGTGAGCGCGGTCCCGTTGCGCGACGACAGGGGCAACATCACCATCGTGGCTGTGGTGTTGCAGGACGTGACACGCATGCGCGAGTTGGACGCCCGCAAGGACGAGTTCATCGCCACCGCCGCCCACGAAATACGTAACCCTCTTACCGCGCTTCACGGCTACATCCAGCTTCAAAACAGGCAGGCGGCTAAGACGGACGTGCCGCCCGGCTTCGTGCGCTACCTGGAGGAGATGACCAAGCTCTCCAGGAGGCTAAACGCCCTGGTGGAGCTACTGCTGGACGCTTCCCGTATCTCACTAGGCAGGTTGGTGCTCGATAGAAGAGAGACCGACATAAATGAGATCGTACGCTCTGCCATGTCCGCAGCCGAGTCGATTGACCAGGGCGCTCACAGGCTTGAGTTAGTTGCTCCCGCCAGTATAATAGGCATGGTAGATGCGACCCGGATAGAGCAGGTGCTTACCAACCTGCTAGGTAATGCTATACGCTACAGCCCGCCGGGCACCCTCGTGCTCGTACGTGTGCAACAGCAGGACGGTCAGGCTCGCGTAGAGGTGGCGGACAACGGGCCGGGCGTGCCGGAGGAGATGCGCCCCCACCTGTTCTCGCGCTACTACCAGGACCGCAGGCCCGGCGGCCAGGATGTAGGCACAAACGGCGGAGCACCGACGGGCATACGGCGGGAACGAGGTCTCGGCCTGGGCCTGCACATCAGCAAGGAAATAGTGCAAGCGCACGGCGGCGAAATCGGCATGACGCCCAACCCGGAAGGTGGCAGCATCTTCTGGTTCACGATACCGCTAGGAAGTACCGAGTAACGCGTAACACGTAACACGTAAGGGTGCAATAAGCAACCAACGAAATTACAGGGCACGGAGTCCCTTTAGCCGCGTTACGTGTTACGTGTTACGTGTTACGCGTTACTCACGACATGGAGGAGTTATGGCAGGTTTGAACATGGTTCTTGGCACGCTTCTCATACAGATTAACGGCTGGCCCGAGGACCGGCTGCTACAGGTCTTGCTCACCTTCGTTGTCTGGGCGGCTATAGGGCTGCTCGCTTACTGGCTGTTGTTCCCAGTCGGGCGCATGCTGGTGAGTTCCACGCGCAACGAGTTCGACAACATGGTGTTGCGCACCGGGCGGGTGCCCCTCTTCGTAGCTATCGTGGCGTACGGCGTCGTGCAGGCGCTCGAAGAAGTGCCGCTGGGGCCGGACTTCACCCTCTTGCTGCGCAGGCTCTACACCGTGGTCGTGTTAGCGGTGGTGTTCTACCTGGCCTGGCGCGTCGTCCGCGAGTTCTTGCTGCGGTGGCTGGCGCACCGAGCAGCGGAGTCCGAGAGCAACGTGGACGACCTGTTAGTGCCTATCGTCAAAACGCTCGGCCCGCTGGTCTTCTTCCTCGTGGCGCTCGCCTTCATATTGCAGGCGCTGGACGTGAACATCGGCGTGCTGCTCGCCAGCATCGGCGCGGTCAGCCTCATCATCGGTCTTGCCTTCCAGGACACGCTGGGCAACCTGTTCAGCGGAGTCTACCTGATGATAGACCCGCCCTTCCGGGAGGACGACCTTATCATCCTGCCCGAAAACAAGATTTACCGGGTCGAAAAGGTGGGCCTGCGCATGACCCAGCTTTACGACATGACGAACCACGCCCTCATCTACATGCCGAACAACGTGCTTACCCGCTCGTCTATCGCCAACATCAACAAGCCGACCGTTGACATGAGGACGATCACGCAGATACGCACCACGATGGACGCCGACCCCGCCCGCGTGAGGGCGCTGCTGAGGGAGATAGTGCAGAGCCACCGTAACATCTTGCACGTGCCCGAGAAAAAGCTGGTGGTGCTACGCAACCGGATCAACAAGATAGCCATGCTGTCGGGTGCCAGCAGCACCGTGCTGACTATGGCTCAGACCGCGCTCGAGGAATGGTGGCGCGAGCATACCGCCAAGAATAACAACCTCTACAGCAACTTGCTCCAGGTGCGCACGCAACTTACCCAGTGCTTGATAGACGCGCAAACCGCGTTGGGCCAGTTGCGGGCGCGCGGCGAGGCCGTGAGGGACGTGGAGCAACTGCGCACCATCCTGGGCGGAGTGGACGCGAGCGGCAGGACGATGGGCGGACAACAAACCGACAGGATAGCGGAGATAGACGTGGCCTGGCAGGGCCTGGCGAACACGCTGTCGCAGGTGGAATTGGAGCCTCTGCGCGCCGCTCTCAACTCAATTGAAGAGTTGCACGTCCAGGCTGAAGCCCTCGAGCAAGAGCTACTCGCGCACGAGAAGCGCGCCATAGAGGAGTTGGACGACCTGCTGACGCGTCTGGTGGAGGCAGGCAACGTGGTAGCCGAGGCGCTGCACATCAAGGGCTTCTACAAGGAATCGGCGCGCATCAAGCTGTGGGTGCAGAACGTGGCGGTCGTGTACAACGAGATGGAGATGCTCGACTCAATCCGGGGGCTGAACGCGGAGCTTGACGGCCTTATCCACTGGCTACGCACCCTGGAAGCGGGCGGCCTCACCAGGCAGGAGCGATTGCGCATCAGGGGCCTGTTCACGCAATGGGGCGGCATGCAGGCGATGTGCGAGCGGCGGCTGAACGAACTGCGCCCGCGCATCATGCGATATACGCAGTGGAAGGAAGAAGACGTGCTGCCCCCCAGCGAATACAGGAGGCTGGTCGAACAATGGGAGCGCAAGCTGCGCCTGCTGAGCACCAGGCTGCTGTCGCTCCCGGCGGGCGACGAGGAGCTGCTCGACAACTACCTGACGAACATCAAGCGGTGGATCAACAGCAACAGGTTCCACGAGCCGTTCGAGGACTGGAAGGTGCCCGGTGCCAGCTTCAAGGGCTTCGGTGACTTCTTCTACTTCTATAACATGAGCTACTACATCGACGACATCAAGCTGGAGAACTTCGAGCGCCAGTCCAAAGTCACCAACGACCTGATGATGGACATCTACGAGGTGTTCCAGCGCGAAGGCATCCAGGTGCCGGTGCCCAGGAGCGAAATCGTCGCCCTGAAAGCCGACGAGCCGGACACGTCGAGCACCAACGGCGCGGGCGTAGAAATGGCTCCTGAAACCCCTAGAGGCTACATCCCCGGCCAGCGCACCCCGACCGAGCCGTTCCTACGGATGCCGCTGCCCAAGCAGTAGCCGGGTCTAAACGCCAAGACGCGGAGACGCCAAGGACGCGCAGAGATTAAGTAGAGTGTTCTAAGCGAAAGGACCAGGGTACCTGATGATGTACCCTGGTCCTTTTTGTAATCGTCCAAACAATCCTCAATCTTGGCGTGGTCCTTGGGGTCTCCGCGTCTTGGCGTTTAGACATCCCCCCGTCTTGCCAACTCCCCCTGCCTGCGGTATCATGCATCGGATATTTGACCCCGATGTTAATGCAAGGGAGGACTTGCTGTGTACGAAGTTGAAATCAAGGACGTAAGGGCTTACGAGATACTCGACTCCAGGGGCAACCCCACGATTGAGGTCGAGGTCAGCCTGATTGGCGGGGCGGTGGGGCGCGCGGCGGTGCCTTCGGGGGCGTCTACGGGAGCGCACGAGGCTGTGGAGCTGCGCGACGGGGACAAGCGCCGTTACGGTGGCAAGGGCGTGCTCAAGGCCGTCGAGAACGTCAACGTGGCGGTGGCCGAGCAGCTAATAGGCAGCAACGCCTGCGACCAGGTGGGGCTTGACCGCGCCCTGCTCGCCCTCGACGGCACTCCCAACAAGGGCCGCCTGGGTGCCAACGCCATACTGGGGGTGTCCCTGGCCGCCGCCCACGCCGCGGCCAAGCACTTCAACATGCCGCTGTACCGCTACCTGGGGGGCCTGGCCGCCCGCACCATGCCCGTGCCGATGTTCAACATCATGAACGGCGGCAAGCACGCGGTAGACTCCACCGACTTCCAGGAGTTCATGGTCATGCCCACCGGCGCGCCCAACTTCCGGGAAGGGCTGCGGTGGGGCGTGGAGATATACCAGTCGCTCAAGAAGACGCTGCACGACAAGGGCTACAGCATCGGCATAGGCGACGAAGGCGGCTTCGCACCCTCGCTCAAGAGCAACCAGGAAGCGGTCGAGTTGATACTGACCGCCGTAGAGCAGGCGGGTTACGTACCAGGCAAGGACGTGCACATCGCCCTGGACCCTGCCATGACTGAGCTATACGAGAACGGCTCGTACAAGTTGGCGAAGGAGGGGCGCAGCCTGTCCAGCCAGGAGATGGTGGCCTTCTGGGAGGACTGGACCAACCGCTACCCGATCATCTCTCTCGAAGACGGCCTGGCCGAGGACGACTGGGAGGGTTGGCAACTGCTCAACCGGCGCATAGGCAGCCGCGTGCAACTCGTAGGCGACGACCTGCTGGTCACCAACACCAGCCGCATCGCCCGCGCCGTCGAAGCCGGGGCCTGCAACTCGCTGCTCACCAAGGTGAACCAGATTGGCAGCCTCACCGAAGCGATCCAGGCGGTGCGTGACGCCCAGCAGGCCGGTTGGACCGCTGTCATGTCCCACCGATCCGGGGAGACCGAGGACACCACCATAGCCGATCTCGCGGTGGCTCTCAACTGCGGCCAGATAAAGACCGGTGCCCCGGCGCGCGGCGAGCGTACCGCCAAGTACAACCGCCTGCTGCGCATCGAGGCAGAGCTAGGCGCGAGCGCGGTCTATCCGGGCATCAGCGCCTTCTACAACATCCGAAAGACCTAGCGGTCGAGAAGAAGGGGCAGGAGAAGTGACA
>JALZHI010000070.1 GCA_030913985.1 Chloroflexota bacterium
GGTTCATCTTAGAGCATCTGAAGCGTCCTAAGAGAATGTATCAGTCCCGCAGGGACTTTGCCTTGTGTAGCCCTCGATTTCAATCGACGGGCGTCGTCCTTGCGACCTGTAACATGTCCATCCCTTGCTGTATCTTTCCTTCCGAGCGCGACCGCGTTCTGGGGCCCTCAGTGGCAGGCGTACGATGTTACAGGGTTACAAATCTCCACCGAGGGCAGGCACGGGGGCCTGCCCCTACACAGTATTACCTCATTGTGTTGTTATTCTTCATCAACCGCCGCGTGTTTGGCTGGCAGATAGGCCCTAGTGGAGCCTTGAGAACGCTCTTCAAACCCGCACCTCAAGGTATACTCTGCGGGTGACGGAATCCAGCTTATGGGAGCTTGCTGAACACAGCATCCGCGACATCGGGCCAGGAGACCTCCCCACCTTCCTTGCCGAAACGCACCACCACAGCCCGCTTCTCATGGGAGACCGCTATTATCTGGCCCAGGTGCCCTCTGGCGTAGAAATTGTACTTTCCCTCTCCCTTTGTTCTGCCCCACCACATGTACCCGTAGTAGCCGTTATTGTTGCCGCCGTTCTCCTTGAATGCTTGGTCCACGTGCCAGGGACGGCTGTCTGTCGGGTCGGGTGAGGTAGACTCCCGCACCCACTCCTCAGACACAATCTGTTTGCCGTTCCAGTTGCCATTGTTCAAGTAAAGCCTGCCGAACCTCGCGAAATCGATAGCCCGGCCGTTGATGCCGCTCTCCATCTTCTCGAATCCCGCCTCTTCGCTGTCCAGGCTCCAGGAAGCCGGGTACTCCATGCCGAGTTGCTGCCAGATCTTCTCTTCCAGGTACTCCGCGACGGGGCGGTGTGTAGTTCTTTCTAGGATCATGCCGAGGAGCAGGGGGTGGTAGTTGTTGTAATGGTAGTAGCTGCCTATGGGGTCGCCGCTGGGCTGCACGTCCAGGGCTAAGTCGCGCAAATCAGGGTAATAGTAGGTGAGAGCGTCGCCGCTGAAAGGCTTTTGAAGGACAAACATGCCTTCGTCTTCAGTGTACTCAATGCCTGAGGACATCGTCAGTAGGTGGCGGATAGTAAGCTCGTCCAGGCCGCGCCCTCTCAGCTCAGGTATGTACTTGATAACGGGGTCTTGCACGCTCCCGATATAGCCCTCATCGATAGCAATCCCTATCAGGGCTGAGCCGAACGACTTTGCCATGGAAAACGATGTAACAACAGAGTCCCTGGTGTAGCCGTTGTAGTAACCTTCATGAAGGATATTGTCGTCCTGGATGACGATAAAGGCGGTAGTCTGTGTGGCGCGCAGCAACTCCTCAAAATCTGCTTGCTGCACCCGGCCCTGGTTCCCGTACTCTATTGTCTGAAACAACTCAGGTGACGGGTCCTGCGCGAAGTTGAAGAGAGGTGCAGCGTTGGCTATCCCTCGCGCTGGAAACTTCTGGTAGTCCATCACATCGGAATCGCCCCACGTTATGCACCGTAGCAGGTGTTCTGCCCACTGCGGCGATGACATTGCCCAGGTGGCACCGGCTGTAACCGTTACCAAAAGCAGGAGTGCTACGGGCCTTATCATTCGCGTAAGCCCGCGACCCGTTCGTACCCTGGGTCGTAGGGTAGCTCCGTCCTGTACGACGGTAAATGCGCCATTACTGTTTTCGTTCTCCGTAGTGGACCTGTCAGGGAGGGGAATGCGTGTTTGCGTAATCATAGTTGCTGTGTCTCCGGTGCATTATGTAATATCTGATCTATCCCGGCGTATGTTGGCCTGGAGCAGGGTTGAAGCCCATATGCAAACCTGAATACCTACTGAGCTATTTAGGTCCTGGATTAGACTAACATCCGCCACTACCGCACGTATCCACCTTTAGTTAGAGAAAACCATGGGAAAGCTTACCTGACCTCCCCTTCCTATGTTGCCCAACCTACAAGTGTGCGGCCTTAAAACTGAAATTAACTATATTTGGCTCCCAAATTAATTGATTCTAGCGATGTCCTAGTTATTGTCCTGCTGCAATATATACACAGGCAAACGAGCAGATTCCATCGAGATTTGCATCAACAGTTAGCAATCAAACAGCAGGCGAAGGAGACCTCATCGTGCACCGCAAATTGCTTATCACAATTTTCACCATAGTAGCTACATTTATAGCCAGTGCTTTGATCCTGAAAACTACCGCATATGGAGCCGCATACTCACCGGAGGAAAGCAAGTCGGCTTCCAAGCAGACCCCTGCACCGTCCAGCGGCAGCCAACCTGAGGGGCCATCCGCGCTGGGCAGCCAGTCGGAGCCGTCGGTGGCCTATAACCCCACCGCTACCGAATACCTAGTTGTTTGGGAGGATAGTCGGGGTACGGGCGGCGACGGTGCTGTGAACATCCAGGGGCAGAGAGTGGATGCCGATGGCACCATGCTTGGCGAGAATTTTGTTATAGCCGAGGCCGCCGGTGCGCAGTCGGAAGCCAAAGTAGCTTTCAGCACGAATGCTGCCGGCTACCTGGTTGTTTGGGAAGACGGTAGGTCGGGTACTAGCGTAGACATATACGGTCAAGTCGTCTCTTCCGGTGGGTCGCTGGTCGGTGCGAACTTTCAAATAACTACTGTACCGTTCTCAGCGGAATTGTACCCCGATGTATCTTACAGTTCCTCGACCAACGAGTACCTGGTAATCTGGTCGGGAGAGGTCTCGAACACCAACCACGACATAAAGGGCCTGAGGATATCCACCGGGGGTGTGCCGCAGGGAGGCGTGATCAATATCATGCAGACCAGCACAACAGAACTGAGGTCTGCCCTGTCATACAATGCGTCCAGCGCTCAGTTCCTGGTCGTTGCCGATACCAAGCCAAGCTCCGGCTTTGAGTCCGATGTACTGGGCCAAATCGTGGGTAGCAATGGCGCGCTGAGCGGGCAGACTTTCCCAGTATCCGCGAGTGTGGATGTGAGGGAGTCCAGCCCAGAGGTGGCGTACAACTCAACTACTCAAGAATGGCTGATCGTGTGGGAAGACAATCGCAATGGCACAATCGATGTGTACGGACGCCGCGTCAATTCAAGTGGGACATTGCTGGGGTCGGACATAGGCATTGCAGTCGCCGCCAGTATCCAGCAGGGTCCATCTGTAGTCTACAATAACGCAGCCCAGGTATATATGGTAGCCTGGTATGATGCCCGCGTGCAGTACGCCGACATATACGCGCAGGTCGTGCACAATAACGGCTCGCTCAGCGGTACAAACTTCATCGTTGCCGATGCAGCTAATATCCAGCACAGCCCCGACATCGTCGATGGCCCGGGCCCAGCCTTCTTCTTTGCAGTGTGGACGGACCTCCGCGACGACGATGCGGATGTCTTCGCTCAGCGCATGAGCAACACGGGGCAAATGCTCGGAGACAATTTCCCGGCGGCTCCGTACCCGTACGTGCCCAACAGCCCTACTCCCACTCAAACCACCGTACCAACACCCTGCTCGATAGAGTATTCCGACGTGCCTCCGGGAAGCACCTTCTACAGTTTCGTACGGTGTCTGGCCTGCCGTGCCGTCCTGAGTGGCTATCCAGATGGCACTTTCAAGGCGGGTAACAACGTCACGAGAGCGCAGCTTGCTAAGATCGTCACTAACGCAGCCGCACTTCCCGCCGCACCCTCGGAGCAAATATTCGAGGACATTCCTCCGGACAACGGTTTTTATGATGTTGTGCAGCGACTAGCCTATGCCGGGGCAATTGGCGGTTACCCTTGTGGCTCGGCTGCCGGTGAGCCTTGTGAAGCCCCAGGCAACCGTCCGTACTTTCGCCCCGGCAATAATGCTACACGCGGCCAAATAGCCAAAATCGTTTCGGAAGCGGCCAAGTTTAGCGACCCGCCAGGTTCGCAGACGTTCCAGGATGTGCCGCCGGATAACGCATTCTTTCCGTATGTGCAGCGGCTCACCGCGCGGAACGTGATGGGCGGCTATGCCTGCGGCAATGGCACACCGGGAGAGGACTGTGTGCCTCCGGGCAACCTGCCATACTTCAGGGTCGGGGCAAACGCCACGAGGGGGCAGGTCGCCAAGATAGTGTCCAACACTTTCTTCCCCAACTGCCAGACACCTTAGACTGTGGAAGCTCGGACTGTTCAAGAACGATCCTGAATTACCAAAAAGGAAAAGCCGCACGACACTCTGGGGGCTAATGCATTCTGACGCATACCTGTCAACATGCTCTATAATGACTATCAGCTAACCTATCAACCAGCCCAGGGAGGGCAGCCTCAACGAACACTCAGGCGGGTATTACTACTTGGGCATCTACCGGCAGGTGTCCTCCAACCGGCATTGGCACGGGGAGAACGGGACCTACTTCAGGCCAGGGAACACAGTGACCAGGGACAGGAATCGAACTTCGTGGCTAAACTGGTATTCATCGGTAAGAACCGGAGTTATCAGTTTCAAGAGTCAAGCAAGGTCACAACGACAAGATAGTAGCTGATTCCTTCTATCCTGTTTGCGAAGCACCTTAGCTAATCGGAAGAATCTAGGAGGGTCGCTATGGAAGGCAATCGTTTCCAACCGCGGAGTCGCGTGGCTATCACCGCAGGATTAAGGCGTAGGACACGTGTGCTCGTATTAGCCCTCATAGCCCTCGTACTTAGTAGTGGAGTACCCTTCGTCCTATCTACACGCCACGCGCCCTCGGTCCAGTCGCCAACCTTTGCCACACGGAACGCCACTGACTTCGCCAGGCTCCCTTTGGCATTTGAGCCTAATGTCGGCCAGACGGATGCCTCTGTACGCTATATGGCCCATGTGCCGGGGGGCACACTCTTTTTTGCACCCTCCGAGGTCGTACTGACCCTCTCCGCTCACACAGCAGAAGGTGCAACAGGGGATACCGAGCGCGGACCTGGCCTTGCCGCACCCCCGCCCGACAGCTCTTCGAGCGCTCCTGGTGTGCTTCGCGTGCAGTTCCAGGGCACCAGCCCTGGGGTGCACGTAGTCGCCGCCGATGCTTTGGCGGGGCGTGTCAACTATCTGTTCGGTAGTGACCCGGCTGGTTGGCATACTGGCATACCCACTTACCAGGCCCTGACCTACTATAGTTTGTACCCTGGCATAGACCTCGGCTACGAGGGGAGCGGAGGGCGGCTGAAGGGCACCTATGTCGTGGCTGCTGGAGCCAACCCAGGCCTCATCCGGTGGAGCTACGAGGGGGCTGACAATGTGAGCCTCGACCGCCAGGGCAACCTTGTAGTGCAGATGGCCGGCAGTGGGGCAATCGCAACTGAAGATGCGCCTCTAGCCTGGCAAGAGCGCGATGGTCAGAGAGACCCCGTGGAGGTAAGCTACCTACTGCACCCAGATGGTACGGTAGGCTTTGCGGTTGGAGACTATGACCACGCCCGGCCATTGGTGCTCGACCCAACCCTCACCTACTCCTCCTTTCTTGGGGGCACTGGGTTCGAGGAGGGCTTTGATATAGCAGTGGACGCCGCGGGCAACACCTATGTCACGGGCATTACCGAGTCTGCGGATTTCCCCACAGCCAACGCCATACAGGCCGCTAATGCCGGTGGTTTTGCCGACGCATTTGTGACCAAGCTGAACGCTGACGGTTCAGCCCTCGTCTACTCCACCTACCTTGGCGGCAGCAGCTACGATCGTGCTAATGGGATCGAAGTTGATGGGTCAGGGAACGTCTATATCACAGGTGACACGGCCTCCACCGACTTCCCCACCTTCAACGCCATACAGGCCGCTAACGCCGGCGGTACTGCCGACGCATTTGTGACCAAACTGAATGCTAACGGTTCAGCCCTCGTCTACTCCACCTACCTTGGTGGCACCGCCGTAGATATAGGCAGCGATATAGCAGTTGATGAGTCGGGGAACGTCTATATCACAGGTGACACGTCCTCGACCAACTTCCCCATCTCCAACGCCATACAGGCCTCTAACGCCGGTGGTACTGGTGACGCATTTGTGACCAAGTTGAACGCTGAAGGTTCGGCCCTCGTATATTCGACTTACCTTGGGGGTAGTGGCAATGATGACAGCTATGGAATCGAAGTTGATGGGTCGGAGAACGTCTATGTCACTGGTGACACGACCTCAACCAACTTTCCTACGGTCAATCCCATACAGGCCGCTAACGCCGGTGGTATTGCCGACGCATTTGTGACCAAGCTGAACGCTGACGGTTCAGCCCTCGTCTACTCCACCTACCTTGGTGGCACCGGCCTAGAAACTGGCAGTGATATAGCAGTGGACGCGACGAATAATGCCCACGTTGTCGGCTTTACGACATCAACCAACTTCCCCACGGCCAACGCTCTACAGTCCAGTAACGCCAGTGGCAGTGACGGGTTCGTGGTCAAGCTAAACCCGGAGGGTTCGGCCTTCGTCTACTCCACATACCTTGGGGGCAACAGCTCTGATGGTGCCAACGGGATCGTAGTTGATGGGGACAGCAACGCCTACGTTACAGGCTATACATATTCTAACAACTTCCCGACGGCCAGCGCCCTTCAGAACAATAATGCCGGCAGTAGTGATCTGTTTGTGACCAAGCTGAACGCACAAGGTTCAGCCCTTGTCTATTCCACCTACCTTGGCGGTGGCAGTCTCGATGAGGGTCATAAGATCGTAGTCGACGGCATCGGCAACGCCTACGTCACAGGCTCTACACAGTCTGCCAACTTCCCCACGGCCAACGCCGTGCAGCCAGCTTATGCCGGCGAACAAGATGGCTTTGTTGCCAAGATAGCTGACAGTCAAGCCCTACCTACCTCCACTGCCACGGCCATTGCCACGCCCACTGCTACCGCCACGGTGTGCAGCGTTAGCTTCAGCGATCAGCACCCCGATAGCTCTACCTTCTACAGCTACGTGCGGTGCCTGGCCTGTAAAGGTGTAGTCTCAGGCTTCTCCGACGGCACCTTCAGGGAGGGTAATCCCATCACTCGAGGGCAGATAGCCAAGATGGTAAGCAATGCCGCCGGCTTCGATGAGGACCCAGGAGACCAGATCTACTCGGATGTAGCACCGGGTTCCCCCTTCTATGATTACATTAACCGTCTGACCAACAGAGGTATAGTGGCAGGGTATCCATGCCCCACCAGACCAGGCGGAGGGGATGAGTGCACACCTGAGAACCCTGGCCTGTTCAAGCCGAACGAGAACGCAACGAGAGGGCAGCTAGCCAAGATCGTGTCTAACGCGGCTGCCTTAAACGAAGCTGTGAGCGGGCAGCACTACGCTGATGTGCCTGCTAATGGGGAAGGGAGCCAGTTCTACACCTGGATCATGAGGCTTACTAACATGAATGTTATGGGTGGCTACGCCTGCGGTACCGCCGATCCGAGGAGTGGACCTTGCGACGGGGAGAACAGGCCATATTTCAGGCCAGGCAACACCGTCACAAGGGGTCAGGCATCCAAGATCGTAGCTAACACCTTCTTCCCTGATTGCCAGACACCTTAGTCTACAGAAAGGCTGAGCCTTCACAAACGATCCCGGCCAACTAACAAGCCTCTCAGGTACGTACCTGAGAGGCTTGTTAGTTGGTGTCATTAGCGCGCCCGGAGGGATTCAAACCCCCGACCCTCTGATCCGAAGTCAGATGCTCTAGTTCACTGAGCTACGGGCGCATGGCTGTTATCCGCTTAAGTATACCATGCAAAGATATACTCAGGCCAACAGCCCCTTCCTTATATCACCCCCGCCACCAGCAGCACCGACATCACCGCGCCGAACACGAACAGCGCCAGCCACAGCGCCGGGTTGCGGCGGTACAGCGTCCAGCCGTCGGCGGGCGGCTCAGACACGGCGGTGAAGGTCAGCACCAGCATGTTCGCCAGCAGCGCCAGCCTCAGCGACGGCCACCCGGCCAGCAGGTACGCCAGGCCGAACACCAGGCCCAGCGCCAGGTTCGCCAGCAGACCCGCCAGCATTATCGTGGCGGCCCTGTTCAAGCCGACCGTGCTACCACCCCCGCGTGCCTCCGCCAGGGTGCCTTCGTCGGCTGCGACTTCGATTTGGGCTTCGTAGCTGAGGTCGTTGTCGGCTACGGTGCGTCTGGCTGCCGCGCCCTTACCTGCCTTACCATCTGTGGCGGTCGCGGGCTGCACACGCGTGGTCGCGCCCCAGCCGTACATGAAGCCGAAGGGGATGCTCACCAGGCCCAGGAGCGTGCCCAACAGCGACGTGTGGTGCAGCGTCACGCCACGGTTGCGGCGGGCGGCCACCCACTGCGCCAGTTCGTTAGCCGCGAGCGCGATTACCACCGACACCAGCGCCACCGGCAGAAAGACCAGCGCCACGTCGAGCCAGCCGTGCCCGGCGTGCCAGGCTAGAGCCAGCGTGCCCAGCAGGGCCGGTAGGGCAATGGCTAACAGAGCGCCACGCGGTCCGGGCCTCGCGGCTGTGAGCGCGGGAGCCGCGTCCTTGAAGCGGGCGTCCAGCATCTGTCCGAGCCTGCCCAGCACACCCCTGGTCGGTATCAGCCCACGGTTGGCTGCCGTGTCGCGGCCCACGAGCGTGTGCGCCAGCAGCAGGGCCAGTAGCGCGAGCACCGGCACCTTGCCCAGGAAGTCGCTAGTCGCCGTGTAGGGGCCGGGCACCAGGCCGCGCTCGTCGGCGCTCACCGGGAAGCCCCAGACCACCGAGGATGCCCCTGCCGTCTTGACTACTTCGGCCTGCGCGCGCTCGCCCGTCAGGAAGCCGCCCAGGCCCTGCTTGTAAGAGTACGAGGCCAGGTTTTGAGCGCCCCACACGTAACCGGGGCTGATCGCGCTGCTGCCTCTCAGGTAGAACGAGGCGAGGCCGCTGTTGCCCGTCTGCGCGTAAAGCACGCCCAGGTTGTTGAGGGCGGGGGCCAGGGCAGGCTCCATACCGTACGCCTGCCGGTAGCGCATCTTCGCCAGCCCGGTATCACCCAGGCGGCGCAATTCATCGCCCACAGCGAGTATGCCGCTGGCCGGGGTGCTCGTGCTGCTGGGTGCCCAGAGGGTCCTGCTCACTCCCGTCAAGCCGCGAGCGTCTTGCAGGTTGCGTGAGATAGCTGCGACCCGTAGCACGTTGGCCGCTTCGCGTGGTTGCCCGGCCTGCTCCAACAGCAGACTCCCCTGGGTCAGTACGTCGGGCGCATCGGGGTCGGTGCTGATGTTCGTAGGCAGGCTCGCCATGTTGTAGCCGTTGGACGACAAGGTCTCTAGCCCCTTGTTGGGGCCGTCCACCGCGCCTTCCATGCGTGCCAGGCCCGCTAGCGCCGCTGCTCTGCCGGGCTGTTCGGCGGGGAGGCCCTTCAGCCCCTCCCAGGCCGCCCTATAGCTGTCGCGGGCCTTGGCGTGCTCGCCCGCGGCCTCGTACATGAAAGCGCCGTACAGGTTGAGCAGCCCCGCTTCGCCCGCCGAGACACCGCCCGCCGCGGACTGTATCTGGCCGGCTACGCTGTCTACCAGCGATGCCTGCCCGGTGCGGCTCCATGCCCTGGCTCGCACGAGGTTGGCGTCGAGTAGCTGTTGAGCGGAGGTCTCCTGCTCCAGGGTTGCGTTGGTCATGACGGCGGTAGCGGCTATTGAGGTGAGGTCCACCACGGCGGGGTCTCTGCCCAGCCTGGTGATTGCAAGCTCCGCCTGGCCCAGCGCGGCACGGTGGTCGCCCGCGCTCTCCAGCGCCTGTGCGTACGAGATGACCAGGCGCGGGTCGCCCTCGCCGATGCCCGCCGCGAGCCTGTACTCCGACATGGCTTCTGACTGCCTGCCGAGGAAGCTGAGGATGCGAGCGCGGTCGTGGTGGATGCGGGCGGTGAGGCCCCTGTCCAGCCCGCCCAGTTCGTAGATGTCCTGCATGTCGCTCACGAGTGTCTCATAAGCGTGCTGCTGGACGCCCAGCCTGAGCCACTTGTTGTACACGCCCATGCCCGACGTGCCAAGCTTGATCAGGTCGAGGTACGAGTTGTAAGCCTCTACGGGGGTGCGGTTGGCCCACTGGGCGTCGGCCAGACCTTCACGCGCCAGCCTGTGCACCTGCTCGAACTGTAGCCTTACGTCCTCTGAGGCACCCTCCGGGGGCTGTATCGCCAGGGCCTCGCGGAAGGTGGTGATGGCAACGGCGGGCTTGCCTTCCCGCACCGCTGCCGTGCCCATCCAGAGATAGGGCCACAGGTTGTTCTCGCCCTGGGCGGTGAAGCGCACGCCTCGCATAGCTTCAAAGGCGGCGGCGTAGTTGCCCACCATCAGGTTGATAAGGCCCCAGTTGTACGTGAGCTGCCACGTTGAGGGGCTCATGTTGATCGCCACCTGAAGCCCGAAAAGCACTTCTCTTTCCCGCGCGGCCCGTTCCGCGGGGGTTTGCGTCAGGGTGCGCATCAGCACGAGCGCTCCCTGCCCGCTTATGCCCGCTGCGGACCTCCTCGGATCGGGGTCGCCCTGTAGATCGATATAGGCTTGCTCGATGCCCTGGAGCTTGTCAGTCGCCGGGGCCGTCTCAAGGCCGGTATCCTTTAGTTTCATACCCAGGCCGCCCGTAGTAGAGGCGTAAATCTGCCCCAGGATAGTGCGGCGGGCGCGCTGGCTCGCGGGGTCGTACGACAACACGTCGGCGGCCTCCGGCCACACCGAGGCCAGGTTGTCACCGCTCCGCTCGCTCAACGACCTGAACGGGAAGAGCGCGGCGTACTGGTCGATGCTGCCTGTGCCCAGTTCTATGTCGCCGGGTATCGAACCCTCTCCCCCTATACCGGGTGTGAAGAATACCGCCCGGTCAGGGGTCCTCATCGCCCCAGGCGACGGGATGAGCGTGACCAGCAACAGGGCCACCAGCGCCACCGAAGCTACCAGGCGATGGCCTTCAATGGGGAGGTTCTGGAACCTCGATCTGCGATTTTGGACTGCCGTGGCCGGTCGGGTGCGGGCCGCGCCGTCCGTGCCTGGCTTGGTGATGTTCGCGGGCGCGGTCCTGCCGGGCTTGACCGTACTCGAGGCGCGCCTCTGGGTGTTGCGTTGAGACATTAGCGCGCTACCTCCGGTACGTACTTCTGGCCGTCCCACTTCCAGACTTGCACCCCCGCCACGTTGTCGGCCACTACTTCGTAGATGCCGTCGTCGTCCAGGTCGGCCACGTTGAGGTCGAGGTCGGCGGTGAAAGCGGCGTTCTGCTCGGCCCCGCCACCCACCGGCACCATCCTGAGGGGGTCTGCCTTTTTGCCGGCAGCGTCCCAGCGGTACAAAAATAGGTGGGCGCGGCTGTCGGCGGTTGTGGTGCGGAGGATGAAAATTGGCGCGCCCGTACGCAGCAGGTCGCCCCCGTTCAGGCCGCCCAACTCCGCTTGTGCCACGCTCAACAGGGGCGTGGCCGTGCCGCTGACTTCGTCGGAAGCCCACAAGGGGAGCCACTCGCGGTATACAGTGTCGTAAGTGAGCACGTTGATGTTGCTGCGGAACTCGGTCGTGATCGCGGGGTCGGGACCTGTGAGGCTGTACAGCACCTCGTTCGGGCCGGTCCCGTCGAGTTGTATCAAATCGCGTCGCACCAGTGTGCTGTTGCCCGGAAAGAACCGGTACATGTCCAGTTGGTCCTCAGGCTCAGGCGCGGGGCCTTCCGGGGTGGGCCTCGGCGTAGGCGTGCCCTCAACCACTGTCGCGGTGGGGCTGACCGGGTCCGTTACGCTGACGGTCTGCGTGGCTGCTGACGTGCCAGTTGTAGTTATGGTGGCGGCTACAGCCGGAGTGCTCGTGCCTGGGGAATTCGGAGTGGTGGCTGGGGTGCCGGTGGCACCTGTGGTAGCGGCGGGGAGCACCGTCTGGGTGCCTGATGGTTCGGTGGTGGCCTGCGCGAGGCCGGTGCCGTAACTACCGTTGTCCTGTGCCACGCACCCAATGGCGAAGGTGGTGCCCAATAAGAGCGCGCTCATAGTGAGAAAGATTCCCACCCGGCGGCGCATCGCGGGCACCAAGTTTTGCTGCATTTGCATAAGTGAGGTTGCTCGGCTCCTGTCTAGGAGATTTGGGATTTCAGGGTATCATGTTATTGTACCACGCGGGCGAGAGGGCTGCAAGGAAGCGCGGGGAGGTTAGTGGTTAGTGGTTAGTGGTTTGCGAAATGTGCGGGACCTTCGCTGTTAACACCACTTACGGCGTGTATCGGTTTAGCAGCAAGGAATACTTGTAGTTCTTGTTCTCTCGATACCGGATGATGATATGCAGAATTGCAGGGCCGAAGCAGCCTTTGTCATTCTGAGCGTAGCGAAGAATCTCGCCTCTCAGCACATAGTAGCCTATGGCAAGGGGCACTTGCATCTGCGGGTAAACTAGGTAGTAAATCTACCAGGAGAGCGCCAGGATGGCTATGCAGTTGTACTGCTCACACTGTGGGCGCACCAACCCACCCGATGTAAACTACTGCACATGGTGCTCGAAACAGTTGCCTGTATTGCCAGGACCCATAGCGGAGCATCCGAGTGGTGCATACCCTGTTTCAGCAGCTATTCATAAGCCACGTAGAAATCGCATGCCGTTCTGGGTTGGCCTGGGACTCTGTTTAGTCGGGGTCGTAGCATTCCTGACCTACTGGTCGATTACCCGCACCAACGACAGCCCCCCTGCTTACATGAAGACCGTTGCAGCATACAAGGAAGGCACGCGCGCTCTTGGTGCCTACTTTATATTGGCAGATAAGACAGGCGCTGAGACTACTGCGGGCGGTAATGTGACTGTTGTAGTCACCGAAGAAACGGCAAGAGGCAAACGACAACTCTGGTCACAGACATACCGTGTGGAGAAGAAGGACTTCGTCAAGACGACGGTCGGGCAGGGTGCTTCGGGACGTGATGCAGTGCTTTGCACGTTAGGCCCCATTACCTATGATTGGTTTGCCCACGAACCCAGGAGGCACAACCAGGGGGGCATGGAAATCACATTCATAGCTGATGATGGTACGACCGTAACAGGTAGTGACACCCTGTCATTTGACAGGTAAACCCTCACAATTCTCCCATTTTGCCCGTGCAAGGGAGCTTATGACCCTCTTTCGCGTAAAGAACTGCTGCTGTGAGAAGGGAAAAAGTGGGCACTTCGCAGCGCTCGGAACGGCAAAAGGGCGATATTCCCGCTCTCCCACTTTGACACTGCACACCCGCGCACCTATACTTCTGCTGTACGCGCCTGCACGCTTCAACGATGAATATCATGGGCCGCTTCATACCAGTCCATTATTACCCCCACAAGGAAGTCACACATGAAAGAGATCGTCCCCGGCATTTACACCTTTTCCGGCCTGATAGTAGGGCGCGTGTACGCGATAGAAGACCCTGATGGCCTTACACTCGTGGATGCCAGCGTAAAGGTTGCGGCCGCGCGCATCATGTCCCAGTTGCGGGCGGCGGGGCGTGAACCCGGTGACGTGAAGCGCATCCTGGTTACGCACGCCCACCCCGACCACGTTGGCGGCTTGCCCGAATTGCAGCGATTGACGGGCGCTGAAGTTATCTGCTCGGAACTCGAGCGTCCCATAACCGAGGGCAAGGTAGCCATAGGCATGATCTCGCCCTACAAGGAAATGCTCGAAACGCGCCGCATCAAGCCGCCCGACACGGTCCTGCCAGGCACGCCGGTGGACCGCACCGTGAACGAAGGTGACGTGCTCGATGAGGTGCTGGGCGGCCTGCACGTGCTCATCACCCCCGGCCACGCGCTCGGCCACGTCACCTACTGGCAGCCTGAGCGCCGCATCGCCTTCTGCGGCGACGTAATCATGAACCTCGCGGGGCTGACCCTGCCCTTCCCCCCGTTCACCCCCGACATGGACGAGAACCGCCGCTCGGTCCGCCGTGTAGCCTCCCTGGAGCCTGAAGTGCTCCTCTTCGGGCACGGCAAGCCCCTCCTGGAAGGCACCGCCCGCCGCGTGCAGGAATTCTCCAACCGGGTGAACAGGCCGTAGCTGCAAGAGACGGAAACGCCAAGACGCCAAGGACTACGCCAAGGGGAACAAAGAATTGCACCGCAGAGACGCAGAGGACGCGGAGATTACGCAGAGAATAGTTGAGGGTGTTCTAAGTAGGGGCAGCATCGTACAGTACGATGCTGCCTTTGCTAATGGCTAAACAACCACAATCTCTGCGTGCCCTCTGCGCCCTCTGCGTCTCTGCGGTGAATGAACAATAATCTTCTTGGCGCGTCCTTGGCGTCTTGGGGTCTTGGCGTTTCCGTCTAATCTCATAACGCAAGGCGAATCTGCCTGGTATAATAGGTGCATCGGGGGAAGACGGTCTTAGCCGGAGGCGGGTGGATATGGCGCGGAACATGATGTGGAACGAGTTGGAGGGGCAGTACCGGGGCCAGGCCGAGCAGGGGGAAGTGGTGACGGTCGCGGAAGACGCCATGAAGCTGGCCCACAAGAGGGCGGGCAACTGGGCGTTCGAGGCCGACTGGTGGGTCGAAACGCTCACCCGCGTGCTGGAGCACTGGGGCCTATTCAGCAAGCGTTGGGTAGACCCCGCCACCCAGGTAGTGCGCGTTCACTTCACGCTGGGCGAGCCGAAGTCCTCAGGCCCTAGCCTTCCCACAGGCCCGCTCTCGGCCCGCATCATGTCCGGCCCGCTCGACCGCAACAAGAACAAGCCCGGCTCGTAGCCTCGTGTCAGGGCCGCTGTAGCTCTTGCTTCTCGAACGTCTCGCGGTCCCTGTCCACGGCGTGCTTGTACATATCCCGCAGTTGCTGCTTGCTTAGACGCTTGCCGCTCTCGAAGTACTCTATCGCTGCCTGACCTATCCCCCACGTGCCGAGCGCCGCGATGCCCGCCGCCACCGCCCAGCCGCCCGTAGGCACCAGCTTGGCCCCCTGTTGCGCCAGGAAGCGGAAAGCCAGCCCGCCCGCTATTGTCGAAATTAGCTCCTTGGCGTGCTTGGCGCTGAACGGCTCCCCGTAAATGGCCGCTATCCTCAGCACCATGCGCGATTGTGTTGTCAACAACACCGGGATGTCAATAAAGGGGATAGGCTCGGCACCCACCGCCGTGTTCAATATGGAAGACTGCTTCACTATCTTGTTCGCCATGGCCCGGCGCACCCTGGGTAGTTGCCTGCCCATCGCTACGGCTAGGTCGGGCATGGCGTCTACCAGCGCGGGCAGCAGCTTTTCAGCCACGTTGGTGCCCTTCTTCGCCGACACCGGTATGACCGTCACCCCCAGGCGCTGCGAGGCGTCGGCGGCTACCTTGTCGGCGTCCTTGCCCAGCAGGTCGATCTTGTTGAGGGCCACCACCACGGGCCTGCGCAGCCCCTGTAGATAGCGCAGCAGGTCGGCGTCACCCTGCCGCAGCCCCGCGCCCGCGTCGAGCAGCAACAGCACGGCGTCGGCGGCCTGGGCGGTCTGCCCAGCCACGTTGGCCCGGTCCACGCCTCCCACCTCCCCGAAGCCGGGCGTATCGACCAGCACGAACGGCCCCACCTCCTGCTCGATAGCCACCTTGGTCGTGCCTGGCACCGGGCTTACCTCCGACACGTCCTTACCCTCGATCAGGTTGAACAGGGTAGACTTCCCCGCGTTCACAGGCCCCACGATAGCCAGCTTGGAAGCAGCCTCCCGTTGCACGCTGCTGCGCATCTGGTCCCAGTCGAGCTGGTTCAGCAGGTTGCGTACGTCGTTCAATATTGTGGGCAGCTTCACGGGCGCGGGCGCGCTGCCGGGCGGCGGATAACGCATGTGTGTCTCCTTGAGTGACTCGTAACACGTAACACGTAACGCGTAACGCGTAACGCGTAACTCTCAACATGTATTGCCTTCGACCAGGACTACGTGTTACGTGTTACCGGTTACGAGTCCATTATCACAGATTATGCCCGTACCGGCACACCCCGCACTTGCCTAATACATATAGTTCTCAAAATACCTCCTCTAGGGGATTGTGCTTCTCGTCCGACTTTGTTATCTTTAGGCTACGATGTTGCAGCGTATCTCTCCGAGCAGCTTAGTATTAGCTGGCAAGACAATTGTGTTTGTGCTGGGTTTTATGCTGCTCGTCTGGCTGCTGGGTGGTGCCTCAGCCCCGATGCGCCTGGGACCGCTGCCCACAAGTACGGCGCTACCCGCGACCTCTACCTCGACACCCGAAAGTACCCCCACTTCCACTCCTACGCCCACAGCCACAGCCACAGCCACGTCTACATCCACCGCCACATCCACGGCCACGGCGACGGCCACGTCTACATCCACCGCCACATCCACAGCTACTGCTACCGTACAGCACTCTGCGACAGTTACACCGGGGCCACTTTCGACCGCGCTATCCGAGGCTCTGGACAACGGTACCTCACATATGGTGCCCACCTCAACCGCCGCGCCCCGGCGTGACACGTCCGGCGCCGTACCCCCCACCGTCGCACGCCCACCCGTAGCGCCCAGGCCGGACGGCACTCCTATCCTGCCTACCGGCGCGAGGTATGGCGATCACAACCCCGACGTGCCGGGTCGCATCGTGCGTGTAGCCGCGCCCAGCATCAAGATGGACACGGGCGTGTATGAAGTGTACGGGATCAACGGCAAGTGGGAAGTAGCCGACTACGCAGCCGGGCACCATTACAACTCCCGCAACCCAGGCGAGGGTGGCAATATCGTGCTGACTGGGCACAACAACTGGCGAGGTGAGGTCTTCCGCGACCTGGAGCACCTGAAGCCCGGCGACGAGATATACGTATGGACGCAGGCGGGCGAAAAGTACGTCTACAAGGTGCGCAAGATGGTGAAATTGAAAGAAGTAGGCGTCAGCTATGCCCAGCGTCTCAAGAACGCCGAGGTGCTCAACGACACTCCCCACGAGCAGCTAACCCTCATCTCCTGCTGGCCTTACACCACCTTCACCCACCGCCTAGTCGTCACCGCCGACCCGGTCGCTAAATAGTAGCTTGTTCAGAGACGGTGAAACCGCAAAGGCGCAAAGAGCGCAAAGAGCGCGTTAAGAGGATGTTGGTCTTGGTGGGCTAGCATCTTCGGTTGGCTGTAGAACTATCTCCGGTGAACCACCGTCTAGCTGTGTGAGCCGCGCAATTGCCCCTTCGGCCTCTGCTTGGAAACTCTTCCCTGAAACCGGTATAGAGGCTAGTACCTCCTGGTAGGCCGCCACCGCCTCATCTGGTCTGCCCAGCGCCTCCAACGCTCTTCCTGTCACGTAGTGGACAGCGTGCCTGTCGGACGCACTTTGTGTGGCTTGCTGCGCCCGGTGGAAGAACTCCAGGGCTTGCTCGGCTTGGTTCTGCTTCAGGCATACGCCCCCAAGGTTAAATAGCACCCTGTAGTTGTCCGGCTGGGTCTCCAGGACCTTGCGGAAGTGCTCCTCCGCCTCGGCAAGTTTGTTCTGCACGTATAGTGCGGTGCCCAGGATGCGCCGGGCTTCCGCTTCTTCGGGGCGCGCTTCCAATACGGCACGCGCGCGCCGTTCAGCCGGAATCCAGCGCGCGACACGACTATAAAATTGCGCGACCTCCAGCACAATGTCTACTTGCTCAGGGGCTAATGGTTGGCCGGTATCCTTGTTCGGGGAATAGCTCACAGTGGCGGCCGTGCCATCAGCTTCCAGCCGCGCTATGGACTCGTCAGCCTTAACTTCAAAATCAAGCCCGGTGTAGTGTGCTACCTGACCGGGGTTTGGCGCTGTGCGCAGGGCGTTGCGATAGGCCTCCAATGCCTCGTCCGGCACTCCCAACTGCTCTAGCGCCACTCCCAGTGTATAGAAGGCAGGGTGGTTGTCCGGAGAAAGCGCAAGCGCCTTCAGGTAGTAAAGTTCAGCCCCAGCGGGCATGCCTGTCTCAAGCATGACGTGGCCCAGGTTGTACCAGGCATCTACATGCTGGTCGTTACCGGCCACTACCCTGCGCAGAAGCTCCTCTCCTTCACTGTATTTCTTCTGCGCGAGCAGGGCGGTGCCTATGATAAAAGCCGCATCCAGGTTGTCCGGCTGCCATTTCAGCACAGACCTGGCCCGCATTTCGGCTGCCGGCCACGCACGGGCCCTGAGGCTCGACTCCGCGCTCGCTAACTCTATCCTGACCTGGGTTTCGCTGAGTGGCTGGTCTTGA
The DNA here is from genome assembly GCA_030913985.1 of Chloroflexota bacterium. Classification (GTDB taxonomy): domain Bacteria; phylum Chloroflexota; class Chloroflexia; order QHBQ01; family JADMIH01; genus JADMIH01. The sequence continues at coordinate 18,063 of JALZHI010000070.1, forward strand.
CTCGGCCCGAACTCCTCAACGAATGCATCTACTATTACCTGGACCGCCTGCTCAGGGCCGGATAGCCGCAATTCCAGGTATCGCGGATCGTACCAGTATCTCTCGCACTTTATCCAGAACTCGTAGCCCGGCGGCAACCCGAAAGCTTCAACCGTCACGCCGCTCACAGCAATGCCCATCGCGCGTGGTTCGTACGTCTGGTTGTAGGCAACACGGTATCCCTGGTTGACGCCGCAAGAGCTTACTCTTACATTGTCCCAATCGCTATCTTCTGTCTTCTCTGTCCATTCGTCATGGGGCGCTTTGAAGTTGGGATCGAGCACGGCAATATGCCGCTTGAGAAAGTCCAGCAGCGGTGCGCTATTCTGGTCCTGGTCGGAGTAGGGCTGGTAGCGTACATTCCGCGAGGCAAGTTCGTTGCCTGGCTGAGATTGTTCCACCTGTGACATCACGACTCCTGGTTGAAATTTACTTGTGTTCACACAATAAGTGAGCAGGCCGCTAAATCCGGTAACAAGCTACTTGACAGCAAGCGGCGTTGGAGATATGATACAGGCAATAACAAAGACATACGAGCTTTGCTATTGCAGGCTTCGGGGTTGGAGTACCGATTTTCGGAAGAAAACGCCCGGACCTGCGCGGTGGGGCCTTCGCTAACAGAGAGGGCTGCCGCCTGAGTACAGCCACACAAAGCTGTGCTGACGTACCTTAAAAAGTGAATAGGGAGGTGTTATATGGATGTCATATCGTGGCTCCTGGCTGCCGTTTTCCTTGTTGTAGCGGTGGGCCTCGGGGTCGCACTGGTTTCAACACGGGCAAACGTCGGCAAGGCGAACGAGCTGGCAAACGAGCGGGTCAGGACCGCCGAGGAGAAAGCCCAGGTGCTGCTCCGAGAGGTCGAGGCCCAGAAGAAAGAGATGCTCCTCCAGGCCAAAGAACAGTCTCACGCTCTGCGCGAGGAAATCGAGGCCGAGTACCGCGAGAGGCGTAGCGAAGTGCAACGCCAGGAGCGGAGGCTACAGCAAAAAGAGGAAAATCTCGACCGCAAGCTCGAAGCTACCGAACGGCGGGAGAAGACCCTCCAGACCAAAGAGCGCGAACTCGAAGCGTTGCAGGCTCAACTGAACAATGCACGCGAAGAGCAGCGCAAGGAACTGGAGCGGGTTGCGGGGATGACAGCCGAACAGGCCAAGTCCGTGCTCCTCACCGAAATCGAAGACGAAGTGAGAGCAGACGCCAACCGCCGGTACCGCGAAGTCGAGGCCCAGGTCAAAGAAGAGGCCGACGAGCGGATCAAGAAGGTGCTGTCGCTGGCTGCCGCAAGGGCGGCCTCGGAATACGTGCCTGAAATCACGGTTTCGATAGTGCCGTTGCCCAACGAGGAGATGAAAGGCCGTATTATCGGTCGCGAGGGCCGCAACATACGCGCCATCGAGCAGGCTACGGGAGTAGACCTGATAATAGATGAGACACCTGAAGCCATCACCCTGTCGGCATTCGACGCGGTTCGCCGTGAGGTGGCCCGTAGAGCTTTGCTCAAGTTGATCGCCGATGGCCGCATCCACCCCGCTCGCATAGAGGAGGTGGTCACCAAGGCCAAGGCAGAGGTGGAGGCCCAGATGAAAGAGGAGGGGGAGAAGGCGGCCTACGCTGCCAACGTCCAGGGGTTACACCCCGAACTCATCAAGCTTCTGGGCAGGCTGTCTTTCAGGACCAGTTATGGTCAAAACCAACTGCACCACGTGGTTGAGGCATCCAAGATCGCGGCTGCAATCGCCGCCGAGATCGGTGCCGACGTCAATGTCGCCAAGACTGCTACGCTGTTGCACGACATTGGCAAGGCTGTAGACCATGAAGTCGAAGGCCCGCACGCGATAATAGGGGCCGAAATAGCCAAACGGCTGGGCCGGTCGCCTAAGATCGTACACGCCATCGCTTCTCACCACAACGAGGAGGAGCCGCAGACCGTTGAAGCCTGGATCGTCCAGGCAGCCGACGCCCTTTCGGGCGGTAGGCCCGGCGCCCGGCGCGATAGCGTGGAACACTACATCAAGAGGCTCGAAGCTCTCGAAGCGGTGGCAAACTCCTTCGAGGGGGTCGAGAAATCGTTCGCAATCCAGGCCGGGCGAGAGGTAAGAATGCTCGTCAAGCCTGATAGCATCGACGATATAGGTGCGATGCGCCTCGCACGAGACGTTGCCAAGCGAATTGAAGAAAGCCTGGAGTACCCAGGCCAGATCAAGGTAACGGTAGTGCGAGAGACACGCGCTGTGGAGTACGCGAAGTAGCGGATAGTTGTTAGTAGATAGTTGTTAGTTGTTAGTAGGAGAACCTCTAACAACTAACAACTATCTACTAACAACCTACATGCAAAGGCCGAGTTCCTATAGACTCGGTCCGCACCTGTTTTGGTAGCGTTTTATAGCCGGTAGATAGCCATACGTGAGAAGGCGGCTCATGGCTGTTCGCCGCTAGAAGCGAGGTTGTGGGGAACATCACTACACACTGACAAAGGCTGACGGTAATTCGTAATTCTTAATTTTGAATTCTTAATTCTTAATTGAAGGTGCTCGCCAGGTAACTCGCGAATGCACTGGCGCAATTAAGAATTAAACATTAAGAATTAAGAATTGTCACATCGCCCTGGTCAGCACATTCTAACCGGAGGCATTGAAAGTAATGGATACGAGAGAATTCGGGGCAGCAAGTGGCGAGGCGTCGGGCGAGGTAGTGCATGACGATACCGAGGTGCTCAAGGTGTCGGCACACTCGCGGCCGAGCGCGGTAGCGGGCGCAATCGCAGCGGTCATCCGCAACCACGGCCGCGCTGACGTGCAAGCCATAGGCGCGGGCGCTACGAACCAGGCTGTCAAGGCCGTGGCGATAGCTCGCGACTACTTGCAGCCCAACGGCATCGACATCGTGGTCGTGCCCGCTTTCATCGACGTAATCATCGCCGAAGAAGAGCGCACCGCCATCCGACTTGTCGTTGAAGCGCGATAATAAGAGTGTCGAGTTTCGAGTACTGCGTTTTGAGTTGCGTTAGCTCCTGTTATTGCAGCTCAAGCTTGGTAATCTGACCTCCCATAATAAAAACCACGAAGCTAGCGGGTATCTTTTAAGATACCCGCTAGCTTCGTTGCTTCTATGAGGGCCGGCTTATGCTCAACAAGCGCGCCGCCAGCCTTATGTGCAAGGTTCTCTTGTCAGAAGTAGAATTGGTCCATCGGCACTGCAGTAGGGGTCGGCTGACCGAACTGACGAGCAGGAGGAATAGGAAGGACTTGCACCTGGAGGTCCTTACCGCCCCGGTTGAGTCCAACGCTCAGGCCCTGACCCGTAATAGCTCTCTCACGAAATTTCTGCATAGCCTCGGGGCCGTTAGCGAGGGGTGTAGTATCAAGCCTTCTGAGCACGTCTCCGCGTGCAATGCCAGCCTTTTCTGCCGCACCACCCTTTTCTACATCAACAACACGCAGGTTCCGGTCTACCACGACCCCAATCACAGGGGCTGCTACCGTGAACTCCTGGATGACCACTGTTGCGATTTGCTCGCTGTTTTGCATCTGGCTTTCCCCGGCTGCGCCCCCACAGGCTGCGGCCAGAAGAGTTAAAGTGCCGAGCACTAATACTACCAGAAGTTGCACCAACACCGGCAGCTTAACGTTGGGATGAGTGGTCTGCGCCAGGCATTTGCACGGCGTTGTCTCGTGATTATTGGTCATTGCAATTCCTTTCATATTTACTTGCCAACAAGGTGCTGGCTTCTTTGCTTACCTGCCTCATCCCATCCCGCATCAAGGTATGCAGCTTCCTGAAGGTCCGGGAACTACGCAGGTAGAGCAGTATATATCCTAGTCGCCATTAATTGCATCGCTATCGAGCGGATAGATGATGCCTTTTTGGCGACTCGCATACATTAACAAGGAAGAGCTGCCGCTACTGTGACATAAGCCAAGGGCATGCCCAAGTTCGTGCCTCAATATGCTTTTCAGGTCATAATAATTAGACGGTATGCTACTACCTTGTGTTCCATCATAGTAAGGATCACCGCACGCCGTGTTCATGATTATGGTGAAGCTAGTGAAGTTGTTAGTGGAGGTGTTCCAGGCCAAGTTGGTCTGGCCCAGATTGTGGGGTGTACCGCAGCCCAGATTACCTGTCTGAATGTGGTTGCCGCTAGTGCTGGCATGCCAGAAGTAGAAAGGTGCCTGGTAAAAGCTGTTCCAATCCTGAACAGCAGTGTTCATAGAATTGATCCAGCCGGTGCCATAATTGTTGAAGCTGGCATCCCTGACGTAATGTGCATTCGCGGGAGACCAACTGACACCTCTCATAGTGTACGCTTCCGCCGTAGGGGCAAAGACACCCGCTGCCAGGAACAGGACGGCCAAAAATGAAACCAGTAAACTTGCCGCCACTTGCGTGTACCGCTCTCTAATTGATGTTACTCTCTGCACAGATGTTCCTCTCTGCACAGATGTTCCTCCTATCACTCCGAACAAATATAATTTGGTAAGTCAGGCGTTTCTAAGTTGATTCACAGGTATACTTCTGCTTTAGGCCTCCATTCTACCCAGCGAAGCCGGGTTATCAGCGCCTACTCTTACGCTCCTCTTCTGAACCCTCACACTGAGATTTCTTTGACACCCTTGTGCCCCTGTGCTATCATCAGGTGTCACCGCTGGGCTTCTTCTTTCTTCCTCCGGTGTGTGACGCAACTACTCAGGGCGCGGCGTTTTTTCTTTGCACTTATTCCGGTATTCTTTATGTCGCTCAACCTCACGGTGCGGTTCATAGGCATGCTGCTGTTCGCAGCGGCGGGACTGGTGCTGGGCTTGAACCTGTCCTCCGTCATGCCGCCTGAGACGCCGGGCAGCTTCAACGCGGTGGTGCTCTACCTGCCGCTACTGGGTGCCCTGCTCGGCTTCACCGCTACCCCCTTCCTCACAGTCTACCCGCTACGCGCCCTGCGGCGTCGTCTGCGCTCCGCTTCTGGGGGCGACGTGGCTTCGGCGGCCTTCGGGCTGTTCGTGGGGCTGCTCCTGGGGGCGCTGCTTGGCTGGCCCCTGAGCACGCTGCCGGACCCCGTGGGCCAAATCGCACCTACGGTGGGGGCGCTGGTCCTTGCGTTCCTGGGCCTCTACGTTGCCGTGCTCCATAGGCATGATCTCTCAGAGGCGGTGCGCGCCCTCCGCGCCGGTTCTCCGGGCCGGGGTGCGACTCAGCCCCGTATGTCTTTCACCGATACCTCTTCGCTCAGTGGCAAGCTTGCCGCCGAAACGGTGAGCGATAGCGAGCGGATACAGGTGGACAAGTACCTGCTGGTCGATACCAGCGCCATCATCGACGGTCGCATAGCCGACATCAGCAAGACCGGCTTCATAGACGGCACGCTGCTTGTGCCCCGTTTCGTGCTCAACGAGTTGCAGCACATAGCCGATTCCGCCGACCCGCTACGCCGCGCCAGGGGCCGCCGGGGCCTCGATATGCTCAATCGCCTGCAAAAAGAAGCGGTCGTGCCCATCCAGGTGAGCGAGGTAGACGCCGAGGACGTGCCCGACGTGGACAGCAAGCTGGTCAAGATAGCCCGCGTCTACCACTGCCCCGTCATCACCAACGACTTCAACCTGAACCGCGTGGCCGAAATCCAGGGCGTGAAGGTGCTCAACATCAACGAGCTTGCCAACGCGATAAAGCCCGTCGTGCTGCCCGGCGAGGAGATGAACGTGCACGTCATCCAGGAAGGCAAGGAACTGGGCCAGGGCATCGCCTACCTGGACGACGGCACGATGATTGTAGTCGAGAACGGGCGTAAGTACATCAACTCCGATGTGGACGTTACAGTGACCCGCGTGCTCCAAACGGTCGCGGGCCGCATGATATTCGCGCAGATGAAGAACGGCAAAGGTAGTGGTTAGTGGTTAGTGGTTAGTGGTTAATGGTTAGAAAAGAGCCTCCATCCGCACTAACCACTAACCACTAACCACTAACCACTAACCACTCGCCAGGAGACTAAATGCCAAACGAACTAGCAGCCATCATTGTCGCCGCAGGGAAAAGCCAGCGCATGGGCGGGGTGGACAAGCAACTTCGCACCATAGCGGGCGTGCCCGTGCTGGTGCGTACCGTGGCTGCGTTCGAGGCGTGCGAGGACGTGGGTGCCATCGTGCTGGTGCTCAACCCCGACAACATGGAAGGTGGTCTTGAGCTTCAGCGTGAGTTCGGCTGGGGCAAGATTTCGGCTATAGTGCCCGGCGGCGAGCGCAGACAGGACTCGGTGGGCGCGGGGCTGCACGCGGTCGCGGGGCTGCAACGCGGCGGGGAGCCGTACGAATGGGTGGCGGTGCACGACGGGGCCAGGCCGCTGGTCACGCCGGGGCTTATCAGCCGGGGCCTCGAAGCCGCCCGCGATACCGGGGCCGCCATAGCCGCCCTGCAAGCCGTCGACACGGTCAAGACGGTGGATGGCACGGGCATAATAACCGGCACGCTCGACCGCAGCAACCTGTGGTTGGCCCAGACGCCCCAAATCTTCCGCACTTCCCTCCTGGTCGACGCCTACGAAGCCCTGGCCCGGAACGGCAACCACCACGAGGCCACCGACTGCGCCCGCATGGTCGAGCTTGGCGGCCACCCGGTAAGGGTATTCGAGGGCGAGCGCACCAACATCAAGATCACCACGCCCATAGACCTGCTGGTCGCTGAGGCGATATTGAAGGGCAGGAGGACCTGAAACGTGAAACGTGTAACGTGATGCGGCCTGCTCTTGTTGGCTCGTGAATACGACTTTGTTTCTCATGTGGAACCCTGCTCCCCCTGTCATCCTGAGCGTAGCGAAGGATCAGGTGGCATATTAGAGTTCTCAACGTTCAGGGTGATGTTGGAAAGAGGCACATGAATGCCTCAATAGCAAGAGTCAAGAACGGGTCACTGATCCTTCGCTACGCTCAGAGGGTGTCTAATAAAGGTAACGGGTAGATTTAGGCACAGAAACAAGGTCATACAGGTTGGAAGGAGCGCAGAAGAGAGCAACCGTTGTGTCCGTAGAGCCCGCTTAAGAGGTCTTCGCTCCCATCATACCGTTCTCCAGCCCTCTTCCTTTCCAA
>JALZHI010000222.1 GCA_030913985.1 Chloroflexota bacterium
CCCCAATTCCCAAATCAAGAACAGTTTTCCCATTCTTCCTGCACGCTACGCTTGATCTGCTGCATGGCCGCGTGCAGGTCGCGGTCGATAGTGCGGCGGGAGCGGCCTTCCATCGAGGCGATTTCGCGGCTGGAGAAGCCGAGGCCGTAGCGCAGGCTCACCGCGCGCCGCATAGCTTCGTCCAGCGACTCCGTGTGGTGCTTCCAGGCGTCTCTGCTCTCGATGCTGATTATCTTGTTTCGTGCAGCCACGTCTTCGATGTCGGGTTCGCCCCTTTCATCGGCGTCCTCTCCATCCGACGGCGCGAGAGAAGTCAGGGGCAGTACGCGCAGGCCCGAACGATAGCGCACTGAGCGCCGCACGTAGTGGAGCAAGCGCCAGGGCAGCAAGCGGCGCAGGTACGCCACGAACGGCATCAGCCCAGGCTCCCAGTCCTGCACCAGCGCGCAGAACTCCACGAAAGCCTGCTGGTCTATATCGCCCGGCTGGAGTGAGCGGTCCCGCCCCTCCAGCGACCGCACCAGGCCCTTAGCCCGGCGCGAAAGTAGCTCCACCAACCCCTGTTGCGACAGGAACAGGTCGTTACGGGCCTCCGTATCTCCCGCCCGCGCTAGCAAAGCCAGCCGCTCCAACGCCTCACCCACCGGGTGAGCCCCCACGTTCTCCCCAACCCCCTGGTCCCACCCAGGCTCGAACTCCATACTTTCATGCATCGCCACCATACCTCCCTCCATGCAAAAACAGCGGCAGAGTAAGACCCAACCACGCTCATTTTAGAACGAGTGTTCGGCAATGTATAGTACCCACATGGGTACCTTATTGAGAGTAGAGCGACTCCAACAAGTCACCGTCACTGCAAGGGAGAAGCCCAGAGCGCCATATCAAGAGAGAAAATCAGGCGCAGGGAGGCGGCAGAGGCGGCAAAGCTTGTAATGTGGTGGTGCATGGACACCATCGGCTGGATATAGACAATCCTACCCCACCCTGTCATCCTGAACGCAGTGAAGGATCTCAAGAAGGTGAGTAGGGATGCTGTCGAACGAGGGGATGAAGGTCCTGAGGGTTCAGCACAGAGGTAAAGCCAACATCTGAGATCCTTCACTGCGTTCAGGATGACAGGGTGGGGCTTTGGTCCCGTAAGACGAGACAGAGAGACAATCCGGCAGGACGCCGTGCGGGGTGCCCCTATGTGTCCTCACTCGCTCGGTCGGCACCGGGGTTGGTGATGAGGCGGGCGGCGGTGGCAAGAGCCTCCAACAACGCCTGGGGGGTAGGTGGGCTGCCCGGCACCGCCAGCGACACCTCCGCGTAGTGGCTCAGGGGGTAGAGGGCGAGTCCCGGCGCGTCGTTCCTGGCCCATATACCGCCGTCTATGGCCGCGTCCCCTACCGCCACCAGCACGGAGCGTGCTGGCATAGCGTCCAACTCCAACATCGCATTGTCCAGGTTGCGGAGCGTCAGCAGCCCCGTCACCACCACCACGTCCGCCCGCGAAGCCGCATCCACCAGGCAGACCCCCAACTGCTTCAAGCGCGCCTGGTACCTGGGCGCGAACAACGCCCGCCACTCCAACGCCGCAGCATCCGCCCCGCCCAAATGCAGGTGGTACACCGCAATCGATCTTTGTCTGGCTCTATCAGCAACCATAGTGGTTAGTAGTTAGTCAGCAGTACACCCGCCAAAAATCAAATCCAAAATCCAAAATCTAAAATCTAAAATCACCTCACGGTCCTATCGTCCAGGGAACTACGGCCCACTCTGCCAGCGCCTCCGCTATGCGCCCCGATGCGAAGAACAGCACCGGTTGCGCGGCCATGAGCACGCACACGAGCAGCAGCAACGGGGTGGAGAGCCATGCGCGGACACCCTCTACGCGGGCGGGTGCCTCCCCGGTATCCTCCCGCGCCCTCGCCAACCAACTTAGCCAGGCCCCGGCAGCCATCAACGAGCCGAGTAGCAGCACCACCAGCCATGCGCCGCTCAGGTTGACCGCGGCCTGGGACAGCAGCAAGGTACCGGCAGCGCCCCCAAACAACGGCAGTCCCAGCAGCGAAAGCGCGCCGACCGCCGTGCCCACTCCTGCAAGCCGGGCGCTCACGTGCCTGATTTCGCCGCTTGCCACCAGCAGGGGCACCGCAAGCGCCATGTTTATAGCCAGCAAGCAGGCACCCACCGCCCCCAACCGCGACCCCGACAGCACCCCGAACAACGCCCAACCCAGCGACAGCGCCACGCTCATGGCGATCAGGTGATTGGGGGTTCGCGACTGCGCATTGCGCACCTGGTGGAGGGCGCGCAGGCCAGCCAGCAGTGCTCCTATGGCACCCAGCCAGGCGAGGGAAGAGGCCCGCGTGCTACCGCCTTCGATGGGCGAGAGTAGGAGCAAGCCCAGCACGACCGCGGCGGGCACCCCGGCCCCGAACGCCAGCGTGCTGACGCCAGGCACCGTGCGCAGCATATCGGTGAAAGAAGCTGAGAAGGGCATCAGCCCGGCGCGCACCGACAGGCCCACCGCCAGCACCGCCAGCCCGGTCTGTAGCAGGGTGCGGTTCTCCAGGCTGAAGGCGTAACGCCCCACCACCAGCGCGCCAACGATGAGCAGACCCGTGCCTATAGCCGACAGGACGAGGTGCTTCAAGCCTCCCGCCACCCGCAGAGCGAGCACCGTACGCGCCTCGTGGTCCTCCACGTACTCGGGGCGGGGTTGCAGGAGGGTGAGCGCCGACACGAGCAGGCCCACCCCGAACAGGCACAGCACCTGCACCAGTGGCTCGTTCACCAGCAGCGTGGCCGCGAGCAGCCCCGAGGCGAGACACCCGCCCCACGCCACCCAGGGCACAGGCACCAGCAGCGCCCCGGTGTGCAGCAACTCCTCCCAGGAGATGAAGGCGGCGCATAGCAGGGCTACGTTGGCAGCCAGCAGCACGGCCCTCGATACCGGCTCCAGTTCGAGTTGCAGGTCGAGCATCGAAGCCCTGCCCCCGGCCAGGATGAGCAGCAAGCCCTCGGCCAGCAGCCCGCCACACACGGCGGACAGCGCCCCCAACTCGAGCCAGGGCCGCGCCTTGCGGGGCACGCTCCGCTCCCAGATGAGCAGCCAGCACAGCATCGAGAAGAGGCCCGCGAACAGGGGCAGGAACATCACCCAGACCAGCCGAGTGTCACCCACCGGGGGCCACCTCCTTCGGGTCCAACGTCACGACGACCGGCTCCTCTAGCTCCTCGTCAGCCTCCTCGCTCGCGTTGTCGCTCCCCACCGCCTGCCCGCTTACTACCAGCGCCGTCTCCGTGGCCCAGCGTCCATCCCTGCCGTCGAACAGCATGCCGAGGCCCAGGTCCGCGCTCATGAAGGTCACTTTGAGCAGCATCCAGGTGTAGGCCAGCACCACACACACGGCGATCCTGCATGCTGACAGCAGGCCCAGGGCCACGGGTCCGGGCGCGATTACACCCAGCAGGTGCAGGGCGAGCACAGCGGCATTGAGCAACGAGATTAGCCCCGCCGCCAGCTTCACGCCGTCGCGGGTGCCATGCACCACCAGCGTGACCATACCGGAGAGTGCTATCCAGTAGAAGGCCAGTACGCCGTCCTCGCGCGCTTCGAGGTTGTAGAGGCGCGCCAGGCCGAACCCCGCGATGCCCACCACTAGCCCGACGCCCCATAGCCACGCCTGGTCTACCAGGCCCTCGCGGCTCCAGCGGGCCGGTAGGTCGCTCCCCGCTATTTCCGCTCTCGCCAGGAGCCTGCGCCGTTCGTCGGATAGGCCGGGCATGCTGGAGAGACGCACGCTACGCAGACTTCGCAACGTGATAAAGAGCACTAATAAGCATGCGAGCAGCGTTACACCTTCCACCGCCACCACGCCCCACGAACTGCTCCCCTGCGGAGCGACCGCGATAACGGTGCCCATCAGCCCCAGCCACTGCGCGGCCAGGCCGACCAGCACCACGCGACCATCGCGCAACACCAGCAGCATCAGGCTGCCAAGCGCGACCAGTAGTAGAGGCAGGAAAACAGGCATTACAGCAATACAGTCCTACAAGAATGACCTATCTAGAAGCCAGCAGCAGGGCCACCAGCACGAGTATCAGCGTCAGCGGCAAATAGAAGCGGCCTTCCAGACGGCCCAGCAGGCCCCCAAGCCGGGTGCCCAGGCTGCCCAGCAA
>JALZHI010000071.1 GCA_030913985.1 Chloroflexota bacterium
AGGCAAGCCATGCCTCCTGGCGGTCGGAGTTTGGGTGCCGGCCACCGGCTTCACCAGGGTGCTATCGAGCATCTTTACTCGCCTGGCGGACCGCTACGACACCCACGTCATCGGAATTGGCTACAAAGGGCCGGAAATGCTGGTCGAGGGTGTAAACGTCCACCCATGCAACCTCAAGGGCGGCGACATGTTCGGGCAGTACCAGGCCGAATTGTTCGTGCGGCAGCATGGGCCTGAAGTGGTCTTTCTGCTCAACGACCTCTGGGTCCTCGACAAGTACGTGCCACACCTGGCACCTTACCAGGACAACACGCGCATCGTGTGTTACGCTCCACTCGACGGCAGGCTGCTCGACGAAACCCTCCTCGCACCCTTCTCGGGGCTTGCGCCCAGAAATCGCTTCGCGGTTTACACCGAGTTCGCCCGGCGTGAGCTTCAGCAGGCAACCTCCAGGCTCGCGCAATCGCAAGAAGGCTTCACATTTCCCCCGGTGATCGTGATGCCGCATGGGGTGGACACGGAAACGTTTTACCCGCTGGCAGGCTCAGTGGAGCGGCAGCTACAGCGTGAGGGGAGGCTCGCCGCCAAGCAGATGCTCTTCCCCGGAGCGCCCGACCTCGAGGACTCGTTTGTGGTGCTGAACGCCAACCGCGCGCAGTCCCGCAAGAGGATCGATCTGACGCTCCAGGGGTTTGCCCTGTTCGCACGCGACAAACCCCAGAACGTAAAGCTCGTCTTGCACCACGCCGTCCCGTACGGAGACGCGCTGGCCCAGGTATGGCGGCAAGCGGAGGCGTTGGGTATCGCGGACCGGGTCAGGCTGGGGCCTGAAGCTGAAAGCGGTGTGACGAACGAAGAGCTAAACCTCGTTTACAACGCGTGCGACGTGGGAGTCAACACCTCGATGGGCGAGGGCTGGGGCCTGGTGAGCTTCGAGCATGCGGCCACGGGAGCTGCCCAGATCGTGCCCCGGCACAGCGCCTGCGCAGAGTTGTGGGCCGAATCAGCCGAGATGGTGGAGACTGTGGCGGCGTACGTACCCGATTTCGGGCTGCTGGAAATGCAGGAGGTAGCCCCAGAGGGGGTTGCGGCGGCCCTGGAACGGCTGTATGCTGACGAAGCGCACCGGCGCGACCTGTCGCTCAGAGCGTACCGGAACGCCACCCAGCCCGCTTACCGCTGGGACCATATTGCCCAGCAGTGGAGCCGGTTGTTCAACCAGGTAGGGGCCGATCACCGAACCGGACCTGCATAAAACACTTACGTAGGAAACTTTATGAACATTACCCTGCGGCCCATCGAGCAAAGTGACTTGGAGTTCCTGTACAGGGTCTACGCCAGCACGCGAGAGGCAGAGATGGCGATGGTGGACTGGACCGACGAGCAGAAGCAAGCCTTCGTGCAAATGCAGTTCGCGGCCCAGCACAGCCACTACCAGGAATACTACACAGGCGCTTCTTTCCTGGTGATCCTGGCCGATGGGCAGCCGGTTGGCCGTCTTTACGTGGACCGGTGGACCGACCAGATTCGCATTGTAGACATCACCGTGCTACCAGAATACCGCAACTACGGGATAGGCACCGCGCTGCTGAAGGCCCTTATCGCCGAAGGCGCTCGGTCGGGTAAGCCGGTGACCATCCACGTAGAGCAGTACAACCCCGCCTTACGTCTTTACGAACGGTTGGGCTTCGCCAGGATAGGGGAGCGGGGGGTTTACTACCTGATGGAGTGCCGCACCAGCGCTCCCGAAGCTGCTGAAGCAGAAGGCTAGGTAAAGATGGCCTCGTACTGCATACCTTGCTCGTTGGGGCCGATGGGCACCAGGAATAGCACGAAAGGTTCCATCTCGGCATGCTCGAAACGATACATGCCCTGCCCCAGAAGAAACTGCGGAGAGCCGAGGAACACCAGGGTGAAGGGTGCGCGCCCTGACGACTTGCTCCATTCTCTCGCCGATTCATTACCTATTTCCGCCGCTGAGCCCAGAGTCAGCTCCACCGCAGACGTATCGTCATAGAAGACCTGGAACGTGTCACCTACGTGAGGGGCGAATTTCTCCACCGTAAAGGTATCTAGCATGCCGTCCTCCAATAAATATCCTTAAGTTATGACCACCTGAACACCGCCCATTGTAGACCGTACGCGTACGGCGCGCAAGGACCAACTTTGAAGTAGCTAGCACTCCCTAGAGCCAGATACCAGAACCGCGTTCGAGCTTCTTACCGGATGAGCTAATTGCCGTCTAATCTGCTAGCTATTGGCTTTCGCGTATCGACCGAATCTACTAAGATTATTAGAAGCTATCTCAAAAACAACACTGTCGAACATCCCCCATCAAGCCCCCCCTTGTCATTTCGAACGTAGTGAGAAATCTCGTCCTTAACCGCGATGGCTCCCCTTTCTTGCGGTACACTATGGCTGAGGGAAAGGTGCTATTTACGTGGTTAGGGACGAGATTTCTCACTCCGTTCGAAATGACATGGTGGGGCCATGTGCTCATATTCCACTCTGTCATCTTACGGTCATTTTTGAGATGAGTTCTAGCAAGTATTAGCCTGTAAACACCGTTGACATTATTTACAAACAGGTACTCTTAATGGCATTGGCCCTGAGCGATGTTCGAGCCATCAGGCACAATGCTGCTCTGCGCAAGTTTGTGATGAACGCTGAAGAAAAATATCTCCCCAGCGGATTATGAAATCTACGTCTACCACAGTGCAAAAGGGCAGCCGAGACTTGAGACCGGCACGGTAGTCAAAGCGTCCGGTGGCTGCAGCGAGCTAAACCTGCCAGCTTGCTTACTCCACTAGTACTTTTCGGCGGTTCTCAGGCCGCATTTAACGCGTAACACTACCGATACCTGTAGAATAGACTAAGCACGAAAGGAGAACGGCTACTTATGAGTAACCAAGGGCAAGTAAACGTCAACGTTGGACCGGACGGTTCCAACCGGAACCAGAACCAGTTGCTGTTATTGGGCGGGATAGGGTTGGCACTCGTGGTGGTCGGCCTCCTCTTTTTTCTGCTCCGCCCAGGCTCAGACGGTCAGGCGAGCCTCAGACCGACACCTACTGTCGCAGCAGGCATCATCTCGACCCAAGATACCGGCACCACCCCCGAAGTTGGGCAGCAAGCGACCCTCTCCGTGGGCGAGGGCCAGCCAAGCCCAACAGCGGCCCCGACCCAACCGTCCATGCCGGAGTCTACACCCACCGAACTGCCAACTCCTGCGGTAGCAGAGCCTACCAGGACCGCCACTGCGTTGGAGCAGCAGATAATAGATGCACTACGGGCGAGCCAGGCAGGCCCCAATATCAGGGCGGTGCGTGAGAATGGCCCTGATATCCTGGAGATTGATTTCAACATCCCCCGTGGCGATTCTCAGCTACAGACGAAAGTGAATGCTCAGCTGCAGGTCCGCCACATCCTGGTCACCCTCCAGGCGCTACCGTTGGACCTGGGCCGCGTGACAATCAGCGGGTACTACGATCTACCAGGCCAGCCCAATGCGGTGCCGGTGAAGTTGGACTATCTCTCAGATGTGATCAAGGAAACCGAGTGGGCTACCATGCCGAGCGTGGAAATATATGGTCAGGCCGACTTGCAGGCGGTTGATGACGACTTCAAATAGCATACATCGAAAAAGGAGCGGCGGGCGGCGCAGTAACAACCTCCCGCCGCTCTAACAATACGGTCACTATTTGGCGGCGTGTGCCCTGGGAGTTGAGGGCATGGTGCGCCGGGTGCGGAGGAAGAGGGCGGCGAGCATGCCCAGGGCAGCAGCCGCCACAGGAACACTCCTACCGCTATCAACTATCACCAGCGTGCCGACGTTCACCAGCAGTTGCAGAGAGGCTTCCCAGTCCTCACCTGCTATCTTCACAGCTCTGGCTACCGAGTAGTGCAGGATGACAAGGTTCGGGTTTGGATCTAATGGTCGATCTTCTCACCCCGATGGGTGGATGGTCTTGCAATCTAGCTGCTACCGGCTCCTGCGTATCTCTGGTTCTACTATGATTACTACCGCGCAATAGCCTATAAATACCATTGACATTATTTACAAAATGCCGGATTGTAGTAGTAAGCGTTCTTCGTATGTGGAGCGCGAAAAGTGCCTGCCGATCCAGGGTCGGGACATCGAATTGAGACAGCGCTACCGTGACATGCTAAGAGAGCATGTTGCTTTTGGCTTGCAGGGGGCGCATAGAGGCCCGGCCTTGTTACACAGGCAGAAACAGGAACTCACAACTACCTTTCAAGTTGTTCATGGAAGCACCAGGAGAGTAGCGCACACTTGATTGCATGGCAGCCCCAGAAGCACCACTCGGCTCCTTCCGCTAGAGAAGGCAGGTTATGATTGAACACGTAGTCAGCCTGGCCGACTACCAGCTGAGTATATACTCCATACCCACACTTATCACGACAGCGGCTATCTTGTTGCTCGGCATGCTTGTGCTGGTGCGCGAGCGCGTGTCCCTGGTCAGTCTATCGTTCGCCCTGGTCACGCTGGTGGTCAGCGTATGGCTGTTCGGGTTCTCGATGATGTACTCGTCGCCGGACAGCGAGTCGGCGTTGTGGTGGAACAAGGTGGCCTACCTGGGCGTGCCCCTTATCGCGCCCGCCACCTACCAGTTCACCGTCGTGGTGCTCAAGCTCTATGACAGGTTCAAGACGTATGTAGCCCTGGGGTGGATTGGGGCGGGTGTGTTTGCTGGCCTGTCGCTCTGGACCGACCTCTTGATAGACCGGGTGCAGAATTTCTGGTGGGGCTACTATACCCACTTCGGAGTGCTCGGCGCGGCTTTCATCCTCTATTTCGTCTCGCTGCTGGTCGCCAGTATGGGGCATTACTGGGTGGAGTACCGCAAGGCCCAGAGCCAGAGGCATAAGCTCCGCATTAAGTGGCTCATGATCGCGTTCGCGATAGGATACATCGGGGCGCTCGATTTCGTGGGCGCTTACGGCATTCCCCTGTACGCCTTCGGTTACCTGGCGATCCTGGGCTTCCTGTGCGTAGCGGTCTACGCTATCGGCAAGTACCACCTGCTCGACATCACGCCTGAGTTCGCCGCCAACCAGATTATCAACACGATAACGGACGCGCTGCTGGTGCTGGACCACGCGGGTATTGTGCGCGTGATGAACAAAGCGGCAAGCAACCTGCTCGGCTACACGGCGGAGGCCCTCGTCGGCAAGCCGGTTACTACCGTGTTCGACGGGCCGGAATTGGACGAGATCAGGTCCAGGCTCGCCACGGAGGGTTCGCTACAGGACTTCGAGATAGCATACACGGGCACCGACAAGAACGAGCGTTGCCTTAGCTTGTCCGCCTCCACGATGCAAGCCAAAGACGACCAGCCGGTGGCTTTCGTGTGCATCCTCCGCGACGTTTCCGAGAAGAAGAGGGCGGAGGCCGCCCTCCGCGAAAACGAAGAGCGGTACCGTGCGGTCGTGGAGCAGACCTCCGAAGGCATATACCTGGTGGACCTTGAGACGAGGAGTATACTGGAGGCCAACGCCGCGCTCCTGGGCATGCTCGGTTATACGGCACAGGAACTAACGGGCTTGCGCATGTACGACATAATCGCCCACGATGCCGCGAGCGTGGATAAGAATCTCTCCCGCCTGAGGCAGGAGAAGCGGTTGGCGATTGGCGAGCGCACGTACCGGCGCAAGGATGGCGCGCTGGTGCCCGTGGAAGTAAGCACCAACCTTATATACCACGCGGGCCGCCACGTAGTCTGTATCACCGTGCACGACATGACCGTGCGCAAGCGACACGAGGAGCGCATCCAGAGGCAACTGGAGCGGGTGGCCGCCCTGCGCAGCATCGATACGGCCATCACCGCCAGCCTGGACCTGCGTATTACTTTGAGCATCATCCTCGACCAGGTGACGGCGCAGCTAAAGGTAGACGCGGCGGACGTATTGCTGCTGAACAGCGCCTCGCAAATGCTCGAATACGGGGCGGGGCGCGGCTTCCGCACAGGGGGGATAGCTCAGTCCCAGTTACGCCTGGGTGAGGGCTACGCGGGCAGGACGGCGCTCCAACGGCACGTGTTCCGCATCGACAACCTGCCGGATGTCAGCGACATGGTACGCGCGCCCCTGATAGCCGGAGAGGACTTCGTCAGCTACTTCGCCGTGCCTCTGCTCGCCAAGGGTCAGATCAAGGGCGTGCTGGAGATTTTCCACCGCGCAAAGTTGGACCCGGATAGTGAGTGGCTCGACTTCCTCGAGACGCTGGCGGGCCAGGCCGCTATTGCCATAGACAACGCGAACCTGTTCGATGACCTGCAACAGTCGAACCTGGAGCTGGCGCTGGCCTATGACGTGACGCTGGAAGGCTGGTCCCGCGCGCTCGACCTTCGAGACAAGGAGACCGAGGGGCACAGCCAGAGGGTGACGGAGATGACGGCCCGCCTCGCCCGGTACATGGGAGTGCCTGAGACGGAGATGGCGCACATCCGGCGTGGCGCGCTGCTGCACGACATAGGCAAGCTGGGCATCCCCGACGCGGTGCTGCTGAAGCCAGGGCCGCTCACGGATGAAGAGTGGGAGGTCATGCGCCTCCACCCGGTCTACGCGTACCAGTGGCTGTCCTCGATTGAGTTCCTGCGCCCTGCGCTGGATATACCGTACTGCCACCATGAGAAGTGGGACGGCAGCGGCTATCCTAGAGGCCTCAAGGGCGAGCAGATACCCAAGGCCGCCCGCATATTCGCCGTTGTGGACGTTTGGGACGCGCTCAGGTCGGACAGGCCGTACAGGCCCGCATGGTCTGAGGAGAAGGTCCGCGCACACCTGCGAGGGCTATCGGGCACGCACTTCGACCCGGAGGTGGTAGCGGCGTTCTTGAGCCTGGAGGTGCTACCGATGGAATTGGCGCTCACGGTGCCCCACGAGCTATCCATGACCGCCACGGCAGCAGCGAGGCGTACCCAGCCTGTTGCTTCAAGCCGCCTGGCTTGAAGCACGGCCAGTGACAACATGTAGGGGCACAACATAGCATGCCCCTACATTCATGTTCAGCACGGTCGCATGCGATTCTTTCTGCCCTGCCGCCAGCTAACCCCCTGAACCGCCCGTCACCGTCCCCAGCTTCTCTCCCCTCTCTGAGGCTTCAATCAAGGCAGCCAGGCGGCGCTGCCGGGTCTCTTCCTTCTTGGCGCTCATGATCTACCAGCTTGAGGTGCGGCGGTACGAGGGAGCCTGCGTCGAGAAGAAGGCCCAGGCGCGCTCGTTCTCGCGGAACTGCCGTTCATGGGCCTCGTCCAGCTTGCTCTCGGCGCGCTCGTAAGAATAGAGTTGGGCCTTAGCTTCGTCCCGCTGCTCGAAGGCTTCTAGTCCGGCGGGCCGCATCAGGCCAAGCTCCGTAAGCTCGGACACGCGCTTGATGTTTACGGCGCTCCAGGTGCTGCCCCGCCTGCGCGGAGTAAACCGGTTGGTGTAGCTGGTCTCATCCACGCGCTTCCGAATGCCGTCAATCCACCCGAAGCAGAGCGCCTGGTCCACCGCCTCCGGCCAGGTAATACCTGCCTTGCCGGAGTCTTTCTTGTAGAACCCGACCCATAGCTCCTTCGCGCTATCGTGATTCTGCTCCAGCCATTCGCGGAACTCGGACGGCGACTCGAAGAACGTGACTTCCATAGTGTCTATACCCCTGGTGTTAGTAGATTTTGGATTTTAGATTTTGGATTTTGGATTCAGATGGACTCAAAACCATCCAAAGTCTAAAATCCAAAATCCAGAGCCTTTCGGAGGGCAGAGTCGTTGCGTATTCGCATGCCTACAGGCAAATGATAGCAGAAGTTACACCGGTCTGCCTCTGCATCTTAATGGAGACTTAACTTTTCTCTCGGTCCAGCTTAATTCTCGCTTCCTATACTGGTAACAGACGGCCAGGCAATGTGAAACATTCCGGTGCATAACAAACAGGCGAAACACAAAAGGAGAAACAGACTATGAACGCGAAAACAGTAGCCATCGGGTTCGGGGCCTTCCTGGCGGCGGCCCTTGTAACGGTCGGCACGATTGTCGGGGGCGCGTCGGCGCAGACCTCCACGACCACAGCCACACCCAACCAACCCGCCACGCAGGCCACGGCCAACGCGACCGCACAGGCCACTCCCGGCGCAACGGACGCTCCGAAGGAGGGCTTCCGAGGGGGAGGCGGCAGGCGCGGGCCAGGTGGGCACGGCGGACCGGGCGATGGCTTCGATGAGCGTGGGCCGGGCGGACAGCCTCTCACCGCGGAAGGGGTTAGCCGCCAGATAAGCAACACCACTACCCTCCTCGACCTCGTACAAGACGACCTGGCGTACGCCAACGGCAAGATGGATACGGCCAACGTATCGAAGTGGCTGGGCAACTCAGAGACATTGCTGGGCAACGCGCGGACGGCGGCCGCGGCCTCGAAGTTCGGGGCGGCGGGGCAGTACGCTCATGCGGCGCAGGAACTCGTATTCATTGCCGAGGGGCAGATGGCCCAGGCGTTGGGTGCCGAGACGCTCCCGTCCGCCAGCCAGCGGCCCGTGGGACGTGGCAGGCACTTCCCAGGCGGGCCGGGCGCGGCTAACGTGACCGTGACCCAGGCGCAGGCTAGCCGCTTCCTGTCGCAGACGTACAACAACCTGGTGGCCCAGAAGTCGCTGATTACCGATAGCGCTGCGACGGGTTACCTGGCCGACGCGCAGGCCGCTTACCGGGGCGCCTACAATGCCTACGGTGCGGGCAACTACAGCGAGGCGGTATCCTCGGCCAGGCTGGCCCAGCAACTCGCCGGGGTAGCCAGGCACGTACAGGCAGCGCCGGGCGCACCCGACAACGCGGATACGGTGGTGCCCGTGCCCGCACCTACCTTCTAGACAGCTTACTTCCCTCCTCCTCAACCTCCACCCGGCCTTGCTCCGGGTGGAGGCTATATACGTGCCGAGTGACGAGTGCCGAGTGCTACGTAACACGTAACACGTAACTCGTGACACACGAGGCGGCTATGTACTCGGTAATGCGTACTGTTGCGTACGGCCCATCACCTATTACGAGTTACGCGTTACGTGTTACGTGATTTCTCACTTATAATGCTTTCAAAGAGAACTGGGACAAGGAGCAATGATAATGCGTAATAATGGGGCCGGTGACGAAAGGGAGCGCCCCGCGCGTGTGCTGGTGGTGGACGACGAGGAGATCATCGTTGAGATGCTCACGATGGGCCTCAACTACGAGGGCTTCGAGGTGAGCGTGGCGCGCACCGGCTACGAGGCGTTGGAGCAGGCACGGTCCGCCAGGCCGGATATCGTGGTGCTGGACGTGATGCTCCCCGGCATCGACGGGGTGGAGGTGTGCAGGCGCTTGCGTGGCATGAGCGACGTGGGCATCCTGATGCTCACAGCCAGGGGCGAAGTGGAGGACCGCGTGGTGGGCCTCGATAGCGGGGCCGACGACTACCTGGTAAAGCCCTTCACCTTCCGGGAGCTGCTGGCGCGAGTGGGAGCCATCCTGCGGCGCAAAGGGGTCAACCTGCAACAGGCCCTTCGCGTGGGCGACCTCGTGCTGGACCGGCAGACGCGGCGGGTCACGCGGGGCGGCAAGCCCGTGGAACTCACCCCGCGCGAGTTCGACATGCTGGAACTCTTCCTGACCCACCCGCGCCAGGTGTTCAGCCGCGACGTTATCCTGAACCGCGTGTGGGGCTACGATTATTATGGCGATACCAACGTAATCGACGTACACATCAGGCACCTGCGCGAGAAGTTGGAAGACGAAAACAGGGACCTGATCCGCAGCGTTCGAGGTGTGGGGTACAGCCTGGAGCCGCCCGATGTCACTGGCTAGACGTGCGAGAAGCCTGGTGTGGAACGTGCCGGTGGGCCTGCAACTCAGCGTCATTTACGCGCTGCTGCTGGCCGCCGTGCTCGCCTTGCTCGGCTTCGCACTCTACGCGCAACTCGACAGCTTTCTCATCGACAACACCAGGGAGCGCCTGGAAAGAACGACCCGCACCTCGCTGGAGCAACTCTTTCCGTCGAGGGACCGCCGCCCGCCACGCTCGCTCGATGCGGTGGCCGACTCGCTGGTGCGCGGGCTAAGTAGCTCCGACGTGGCTGTGGCCGTGCTGGACGAGCGAGGCAACTCCATCAGCGCCAGCCAGTCCCCTACCGGCGGCGAACCTTCCTACATACCCCCCCTGGCCGCTGACTGGCAGGACCGGATAGAGGGCGGCTCAATCACGCAGTGGGTAGCCTACGCACCGACCGGCGAGCGCATCCTGGTGGTCCTTACGCCTCTTAGACTTACCGCCGGACCGGAAGGGCCAGGTAGGGGACTGCTCTTGCAACAGGCGGCCTCGCTGGAGGGCGCGGATGCCGTGCTCAACCAGTTGCGCCTCTACGTGGTGCTCGGCATCCTCATCGGCACCACCCTGGGCGTGCTGGCAGGGCTGGCGCTCACACGCGTGGTGCTGAGGCCGTTGGACCGCATATCGCGCACGGCTGAGGCCATTTCGGCGGGCGACTTGGACCGGCGGATACGCATGCCTGCGGGCCGCAACGAGGTAGCCCGGCTGGGGCACGCCTTCGACAGCATGGTGGAGCGCCTGGCATCAGCCTTAGAAGCCCAGCGCCGCTTCGTGGCCGACGCCTCGCACGAACTGCGCACCCCCCTTACCTCGCTCGAAGGGCTGAGCGAGATGCTGCTCATGGGCGCGGACAGGGGCGACACCCGCGTGGTACAGCGCACGGTGCGCTCCATGCACGGCGAGTTGAGACGCCTGGGCCGCCTTGTGACCGACCTCCTGACGCTGTCGCGTCTCGATAGCACGACCCCGACCATCATCTTCAAGCCTGTAAGCCCGTGCCCTCTACTCGCGGGCGTGGTAGAGCAGATGACGCCGGTGGCCGAGGGCAAAGGGGTAAACCTGTCGCTACGTTGCGAGGCAGGCGCGGAAACCGCCCTCTTGCGCGCCGACCCCGACAGGCTGAAGCAAGTCCTGCTGAACCTGCTCGACAACGCCCTGCGCTACACGCCTGAGGGAGGCGAGGTCGGCGTGTGGGCTGCTGCCGACGCGAGCGGCAAGTGGCTGCAAATCGGAGTGCGGGACACCGGGCAGGGCATATCGCCGGAGGACCTGCCGCATGTGTTCGACAGGTTCTACCGTGGCGACCCATCGAGGACGCGCGCCACCGGCAACACCGGCCTGGGTCTCTCGATTGCCCGCGCCATTGTAGAGAGACACGGCGGCAGCATAGGCGTGCAGTCCTCCCCCGGCGAAGGGGCTACCTTTACCATCGTGCTGCCTATGACCTGGATGCAAGCCGCCCCGGAGCCGAAAGCGGTTATGGTCGAGAGCCACTAGCGACTATCTGCAAAGTGATGCCCTGTCAGATAATGAAGATTAACAACATAATGAGGTAATAGTATGTAGGGGCAGGCCCCCGTGCCTGCCATTGTTGGAGATTAGGAACAAGGTACGCCTGCCAACGAGAACTCCAGACGTGGTCGCGCTCGGCAGGAAAGATACAGCAAGGGATGGACATGTTACAGGTCGCAAGGACGACGCCCGTCGATTGAAATCGAGGGCTACACAAGGCAAAGTCCCTGCGGGACTGGTACATTATCTTAGGACGCTTCAGATGCTCTAAGATGAACCAGTCTGCATAGCAGACTTCGCAAGGTGTAGCCCTCGATTTCAATCGACGGGCGTCGGCTGGTGACCTATAGCCCTCATCAAGGACGTTATGTTGGTGATGTCCAACATGGGCAGGCACGGGGGCCTGCCCCTACAATGCACATCTCGCCCCTCAGCATTACCCTACTATGTTGTTAATCTTCATCAACCGCCGTGTGGTGTGTTTGCAGATAGGTCCTAGTAACACAGGCGCAGCCTTAGTTTGCCAATCCGCCGCGAAGGTGGAGGGGGAACAAAGTTTAGCGCGAATTAGGACAAAGGTCACTCCCCCAGGGCGACTTGCATGCCGTATCCTAAAGGTATCTTCAAAGGAGGCACGCACGGCCTGCTTATGGACATCTCCGAAGAATCGACGCAAAGCAACGACTACAAGTTCTGGCTCACCTTCCAACAGGCAGCCGTGGGCATCGCCCTGGTGCGCCCTGACGGCCGCTTTATGCGCGCCAACCCGGAGCTATGCGCCCTGCTGGGTTACGGCGAGAGCGAGCTAAAAGAGCTTTCACTCCAGAACATCACCCACCGTAGCGACTTGGACGTGGATACCCGCATGTCGCAACGCATGGCTAAGGGAGAGATTTCCAGCTACCGGTCCGAGAAGCGATTCATCACGCGGCAGGGCCTGGTGGTCTGGGGCCTGCAATCGGTGTCCGTCGTGCGCGACCGTTTGGGCAAGCCTCTTCAGTTCATCACCGTAATCCGCGACATCACCGCCCAGAAGACCAACGGCTCTCACGTGCCCCACGCCTACGCTACCGAAGTGGCCCCAACCCCTGAGCCGGTAATCCAGGCCGCAACAAGCACCTCAGCCGCTACCGAGAACCCGCTCCCTCCACCCGTAACCACGCCGCAGGACGACGTCCGCTTGATTGAGCTGCTATCGTCGCTGCCGCTGGGCCTGATGGTGGTGGACGCGATGGGCGAGACCTGGTTCGCCAACGAAACGGCACGCAACCTACTCGGCCCCGGCGTGGCCCCTGAGTTCACCCCTGATGTGGATGGGTCGGACGAGAGCAACCTGCACGTCTACTCGGCGTACAAGGCAGGCAGCGACGGGCTGTACCCGCTAGACGAGGCCCCGATAACCCGCGCCCTCATGGGCCAGCAAGCGGTGGTCGCGGACATCGAGATCCGCCAGCCGCAGGGCGTTGTGCCGGTGCAGGTGTGGGCCGGGCCGGTATACGACGAGCAGGGCAAGGTGGCCTATGCGGTGGCCGCCATTGACGAGCTAAGGACCAGGTTGCAGGTCGTAGAGCAGCAAACGCAGACCCAGGCGCTCAGGGTGGGCGACACGGTAGCGGGCTTGCTGCAACTCGCAGGCGAGGTGGCGACGGGTATAGGTCTCGCCGCCAGCCTGGAAGAGGCCATGCAGTTGTGCCTCGACCGCATTTGCGAAGTGACCGGCCTGCCCGTGGGGCACATGCTCCTGGCGCGCGGCGACCTGTACGCGCGTAACGGCGCGCACGCCCAGCTTGCTTCGTCCGGTGTGTGGCACCTGAAAGAGCCGGACCGTTTCAGCGCGTTGCGCAAGGTCACGCAGAATATGTCCTTCGACATGGGTGCCGAGCTACCGGGGCAGGTGCTCACCGAGAGGCAGGCCGTCTGGACGGTGGGGCCGGGGCTGATCGCAAGCTCGCCACGAGCCGAGCAACTGGAAGCCGCCGGCATTACTACCGGGTTCGCCTTCCCCGTGCCCGCCGAGGGTGCCGTGGTCGGCGTGATGGAGTTCTTCTCGGTAGAGCCGCTGGAACCGGACCAGACCTTTCTGGACGTCATGTCGCTGATAGGGGCCAACCTGGGCAACGCCATAGTCCGCCGCACCGCCTCGGACGAGTTGGAGCGGGCGCGGGGCCGCTACGAACTGGTAGGGCAAATCGCGGGCGAACTGCTCTCGGTACATGACGTGGAGGGCAAGTACCTGTACGCGGGCAAGGCAGTAGCCGCAATGCTCGGGTACGAGCCTGCCGAGTTGATGGGCAGCAGCCTGCTTACTTACTGCCACCCGAACGACGTACCGAGGCTGAACAGGCTACTGGGCCGCTACCTGGCGGGCAGCGACGAGCAGAGTCGCGTCAAGTACCGCTTCCGGCACAAGGGCGGCGACTATATGTGGCTGGAGATGTCGGCGCAACCGCTGATTGCCACCTACGGCTACAGGCGAGAAATCATCTCTATGTCGAAGGTGACGCAGGCCGAGGTGGAAACGGCACAGCGCATGACCAGCGGCATGGCTACCACCAGGGAGCTGAAGCCTTTGCAGCTCACCCCCGACGAAGCCCTGGACCTCGACCCACTGACCGGGCTGTACAACCGCGAGTCGGTGGAGGACATGCTTACCACCAAGCTGAGCAGCCGCCGCGCCTCCAGCTTCCCCGTGGGCTGCCTCTTCATCGACCTGGACGACTTTGACGAGCTGGCCGGGACTTACGGCGAGGAGACCCGTGACGAGGTAGTACGCCGGGTAGCCGAGATGCTGGACCAGACCTGCCGCGACGACGACTTCCTGGGACGCTATTCGGGCAGCAGCTTCGTGATCGTGCTGCCGAACACCGACGCCGCGGGCACCATTATCGTGGGAGAGAAGGTGCTGCGCCGGATGCGGGCTATGGAGTGGCCGGGCACGAACGTGACGAACCCGGTGAGCGTGAGCATCGGCGGCACCTGCATACGGCATGGTACCACGCTGACCCTGCCGGAGCTTATGGAGCTACTCGGCTCGCAGTTGATGCAGGCCAAAGGCTCCGGCGGCGACTGCATCATCATGAACGCCCGCGAGACGAGTCGCGGGGCCAGCAGCTACAATCCGCTCGGTGGGTGGGCGCAACCTCTGCGTCTGCCGCTAAACGGGCAAGCTCCCGGTGCCACCCCCGGACATACGGCCCCGCCTGAGCCTGGCAACCGCGGCAACTAGCTTCGGCCCGCTGCCGGACGTGATGGCTATGCCCAGGAGCACCAGGGCCAGGCCCAGCACCGCCGTGAGGGTAATCTGCTCGCTCAGGAACAGCGCGCCCCAGATGAGGGCAAAGCCGGGCAGCAGGTAAGTCACAAGCAGCGTACCCGTGGCCCCTACCCTCCCCAACAGCCAGTAATACATCATCGAGGCCAATGCCGTGCCCAGGACGGCCAGCGCCACCACCGCGCCTATGGAGAGCCAGGAGGGCATCCGCTGCGGCAGTTGCAGGGCCGCGAGCGGCATTAGCATGATAGCGCCCGTAACAAGCTGCCCCGTGGCCGACACGGTAGTGGGCACACCGACCAGGGCGCGCCTCCCGTATAGGCCCGCCACCGCGTAGGAGACCGCCGCCAGCAAGCATGCTAACTGGCCGACCAGGTGCAGGGGGTCTTCCATAGCCAGCGTCAGGTTGCCGCTCACCAGCAGGATGACGCCGAGCATGCCACACGCCAGGCCCAAGAGGCGCAGCCCCGTCAGCCGCTCGGACGAGGCGGGCAGCAAAGCCAGCAGCAAGGCGGCCCACAGGGGCGAGGAGGCGTTGTAGATGGCGGCAAGCCCGCTGTTGATGTAGTGCTCGCCCCAGGTGATGAGAGTGTAGGGCACGGCGCAGTTGAGCAGGCCCATGACGGTGAGCGGCCGCCAATTGGCCCTCAGGGCTGAGAACTGTCCCTTGCGGTGCGCGTTGACTGCCAGCAGCACCAGGCCCGCCAGCGCGAGGCGGACCTCCACCAGGGCGAAAGGCTCGAACCCCTGCGACCCCAGCTTGATAAATAAGAACGAGGCACCCCAGATGGCACCCAGCGTCAGCAGCATCGAGAACTCACGCGCCGACATTTCCGTATCCTCCCCGCCGCCTTGCACCAAAGAACAGTGGCCCCGCGTAGGAGCCACACTTAATGATACACCCTGGCGGCAAGGATGGTCGAGGGCTTTTGGTCCCGCTGGCAGGGCTGCGTGGAAGTTGTCCGTGTGACAACCACAGCGACCAAAGCTCCGCTCTGTCATCCTGAGCCACCCCTTGTCATCCTGAGCGTAGCGAAGGATCAGGTGGGTAGGCGAGAGTCCTCAACGTGCAGGATGCTGGTGGTAAGAGAATCGCTGGTGCTCCAATCGAGAGAGTCAAGAACGGGCTACTGATCCTTCGCTGCGCTCAGGATGACAGAGGGGAGTATGGTTCTGCCAACCCGACCAGACGGGGCAATAGACTGGCAGTGTGTACCAATATCCTATCCTGACTAGGACTATCTACCCTTAGTCAGGCCGCCGGAACGCAGATATAATGCCTATAGCGCAGCCGTAGTAGTACCGCCCGGACTGTGTGCAACGTGGCGCAAGTATCGTGTATGGCGGGTGCGCCGTACTGAATCAACACCATTATTTACGAGGAGCACAGGGTGTGACTAGCTCCCAACCGAAGAACTCGCCCGCTACCCAGTTGCCGTGGCAAAGCCAAGTGCCCGCCGATGTGAGCGGCACAACCCCGCAGAACGCACAGGGCCAGCAGGTGGCGCGCCTGCCCTGGACGACCAGCGGGCTGTCGCCCAACACGCCGGAGATGAACGGGCATAGCGCGCCCAACCCACCACAGGCTTACGCGAACGGCCACGCCGGGCAACCCGCGTCTGCGCACACGGCCCCGATTTTCGCCGTGAACGCGGGGCCGCTGCCGGAGGAGATACCGGGCTTCCCATATCCCGAGCCGAGCAACGATAACTTGCAGCAGGTGCTGGGCAGCCAGCCGCAAGGCTCTAACATCAGGCCGCTGGCCGCTATGGGAGCCGTACCCCCGCAAGCCCAGACCATGAATATGCC
The DNA here is from genome assembly GCA_030913985.1 of Chloroflexota bacterium. Classification (GTDB taxonomy): domain Bacteria; phylum Chloroflexota; class Chloroflexia; order QHBQ01; family JADMIH01; genus JADMIH01. The sequence goes on from JALZHI010000071.1 coordinate 16,449, forward strand.
GCAGCCCGGCGCTGCCACTCAGCCCGACCTGGGCACGTCACCGATGACGCAGCCGCAGTTGCCTGTAAACGCCCTGAATGCGCTGAGTGGGATGCCTGGTAACGGGAACGGTATGTCGCCCACGGGCCGCCTCACGTCCGGGGCGCTGGGGGGCAACGGCGTGCAACCCAACGGGCATTACGAGCTTAGCGATGCGATGTTCCCGGAGCCACGCAGCATCGAGGAGACCGGCATCAACCAGGGCCTGATTGCCGACCTGGTGATCAAGACGATGTACTTCACTTCGTACATGAGCGGCCAGGAGATTTCAGCCGAGATTCGGGTGCCCTTCTACGGTGTGATCGACCAGGCGATCAACCTGATGAAGAAGGAGCAGCTTTGCGAGGTGAGCGGCACGTCCGGCCTGGGCGAAGCGGGCTACCAGTACATCCTCACCGTGAAGGGGATGGAGCGCGCCCACCAGGTGCTCGCACGCTCCAGCTACGTCGGGCCGTGTCCCGTGCCTCTCGCCAGGTACATAGAAGCGCTCAAGGTGCAGACCAATAGACGGCCCATAATCAACCGCGAGGTGGTGGAGAACGGGCTGAAGGGCCTCATCATCAGCGAAGAACTGCTCAACCAGCTTGGCGCGGCGGTGAACGCGGGCAAGTCCCTCTTCCTATTCGGAGCGCCCGGCAACGGCAAGACGCTGCTCACCGAGCGCATTGCCACCATGCTGGGCGGCAACATGGCTATCCCCTACGCAATCGAGGCGGACGGGCAGATCATCCAGCTATTCGACCTGAACAGCCACCGCCCCGCCGTGCCCCAGGGCGCGAACGAGACCGACTCGACCCGGGCCGAGTTCCCCGACCGCCGCTGGGTGCGGGTGCACAGGCCCGTGGTGATTGTGGGCGGCGAGCTTACGCTGCCTTCGCTTGACCTGATTTACAACGAAACGGCGGGCTTCTACGAGGCCCCCTTCCAGCTAAAGGCGAACGGCGGCCTCTTCCTGATTGACGACTTTGGCCGCCAGCAGGTCAGCCCCCAGGCGCTGCTGAACCGCTGGATCGTGCCCCTGGAGAAGAGCATAGACTTCTTGACGCTGAAAACGGGCAAGAAGCTACAGGTGCCGTTCGAGTTGTTCCTGGTGCTCTCCACCAACTTGCAGCCGGAAGACCTGATTGACGACGCGTTCCTGCGCCGCATCCAGAACAAGCTGAACGTGCCCGACCCCACGCCGCAGCAGTTCTACGAGATCTTTCTGGCGATGTGCAAGTCGCTGAACGTGCCGTTCGACCAGCACGGCTTTACGTACCTAGTGAAGAAGCACTACATCGAGGCCGGGCGGCCTTTCCGCGCCTCCCAGCCACGCGACCTGCTACGGCAGCTTATGGGCATCGCCCGCTACCGCAACGTGCCGCCGGAGATGACCCCGCAACTGGTGGACGCGGCGTGCAGCACCTATTTTGTGAACGCCAAGCCGAAGCACTGACAACGTTGAGACATAAGTAGGACGGATATGGAAATGTACGAAAGAGTAGACGAAAAAGGCAAGGTATTCACGCCCAGGATACGCACCGCCTCGGTGGAGGTGGACATCGTGACCCTGCACGGCGTGGTGCACGGCTTCGTGCACGTCAAGCCCGACCAGCGGATCAAGGACGAGCTGAACAACCAGGGCGAAACCTTCCTGGCGGTGACGGGCGCTACCCTGCGCGGCCACCTGGACCCGGCTCACCGAGAGGTCGGCTTCGTGGCGGTCAATAAGAGCCACATCGTTACGGTGGTGCCTGTCAACGAGCCACGTTGGAACCAGGACGAGTAACGAGTTTTGAGTTGTGAGTTTTGAGTTTTGAGTTGCGCCGACGCTGGGGTTTGGCGCGGTTGGGATATAGAGTGCGGTTTACAGCATATAGAGGATTGAGGAATACAGGATGTCACCCATACAGCCATTGAACACCACATCCACACAGGCAGGGCAGCAAACCGAGACATATGGGCCGGGCGCTCAGCAACAGGCTGGACCGTTTCCCGGAGTTCCGCAGGGTTATGTAAACTCCGGCGTGTCGCAGGGTATGAACCCGAATGCGCACGCGGGCAACTTCCAGGGCGCATCCACCGAGCAACTGGCGACCGGGCAGTTGGCTCCCGCTACCCCGGCGGGCAACGTATGGACCCCCGTGGCGAATAGCGTCGGCATGCAGGCACCGCCCCAGTTGGTGATGGCCCTGGCCCAGCGGGTGCTCTCCGGCCTGCCGCAGAACGTGCAGCTAGAGCGCAAGCCGGAAATCGAGCAGATGCTGGCGGGACGCTTCATGGCGGCCCTTTCGCAGGTGCCGGGCACGCTGCCGCCGGGCGGGCAGGAAGTGCTGTACAGGGCGGTCATGGACGAAATCCTGGGCTACGGGCCGCTGGAGCCGCTGCTGGAAGACCCGTCCGTCACGGAAGTGATGATCAACGGCCCTAAGCAGGTCTACATAGAGCGCAAGGGTCAGCTTATCGAGAGCGGCGTGACTTTCCTGGACGACGACCACGTGATGCGGGTGGCGCAGCGTATTGTGGCCCCACTCGGCAGGCGCTTGGATCGCAAATGGCCCATGGTGGACGCCCGCCTGCCCGACGGCTCACGCGTCAATATAATCGGCCCACCTTGCGCGATTGGAGGCACCACCATCACAATCCGCAAGTTCTTCAAAACGCCCCTTACGGTGCAGAACCTGGTCGAGTTCGGTACGATGTCCTCACAAATGGCCGAGTTCCTGCGCGCCTGCGTGGTCGGCAGGCTCAACGTGGTGGTGGCGGGCGGCACAGGCTCCGGCAAGACCACCCTGCTGAACGTCCTCTCCTCGTTCATACCGGATGGCGAGCGCATCGTCACAATCGAGGACTCGGCGGAGCTTCGCCTAAACCAGCGCCACGTGGTACCGCTTGAGGCCCGACCGGCAGACGTGGACGGCGGCGGCGCGGTGACGATACGGCACCTGGTCACGAACGCGTTGCGCATGCGTCCGGAGCGCATCGTGGTAGGTGAGTGCCGCAGCGGTGAGGCGCTGGACATGCTCCAGGCGATGAACACGGGGCACGACGGCTCGCTCACCACCCTGCACGCCAACACCCCCCGCGACGCCCTGTCCCGCCTGGAGACGATGGTGCTGATGTCGGGCATGGACCTGCCGATACGCGTAATTCGCGAGCAAGTAGCCTCGGCGGTGGACCTGATAGTGCAGCAAGCGCGCCTGAGGGACGGCTCTCGCAAGGTCACTTACGTCACCGAAGTGCAGGGCATGGAAGGCGACACGATAGTGCTACAAGACATCTTCCGCTTCCGCGAGCTAGGCGATGACGAGAACGGCAAGGTGAGGGGCCAGCTTATGCCCACCGGCCTGCTGCCCAAGTTCATCAGCCGCCTGGAGTCGCACGGGCAGCGTGTGGACCGGTCGATGTTCTCTTCAGGGTCGTTCTGAAACGTGAAACGTGAAACGTGATGCGGTTAGTGCTATTTGGTTCGTGAACCTTAGGTGTTGGTGTAACAGAACCAAAGAGACTCCTGTCATCCTGAGCGTAGCGAAGGATCAGTAACCCGCTCTTGACTCTTGCTATAGAGGTACAACGTTCCTCCTGCCACCATCTTCTTATACGTTGAGGACTCTAATCTACCCACCTGATCCTTCGCTGCGCTCAGGATGACAAACGCGGAGGACGGTGCTGTCCTGCCAACTGTCCGGCATTCACGTCCCTTGTTCCCCTTACCGCATCACGTTTCACGTTTCACGTTTCAGCTTCAATCGTATGAAGCATCCAGACGTTCGGCTCGACGTAAACGCCCCGGTCTGCTTCCACGTCAATCGTGACGGGTTCTAGCGCGCCGGGGACTACGTACGTGCCGCTCTCAGGGAAGCGCATGCCTGCCCACCCTTCCCAGTCGGCCACCGTGCCTGGGACGTGCATCGAACGCGGGGCCACCTTCAGGATGCGTGCGCCCAGACGCCAGTGCACTCTCAGCCACGGGTCGAAGGGAGAGCCGTCGTCGCGGGTCCAGGTGATATATCGCTCCGTGGGGGTGAGAGGGTAGCGCGGCTTCAGGTTGGGGCGCACCGGGGCGATGAGGGCCGTAAAGCCACTCTCCTGGGCGAGCCGCCTCATCTGCTTGAGCATCGTGCTGCTGAGGCCGGAGCCTTGCCTGTCGGGCGCGACGGTGATGGAGAGGGCCGACAGGCAGTTCGGGGCCACGCCCGCCGCCAGGCCCTCGAAGCCGCGCAGAATCGCGCCGTCCCAGCCGTCCGGCAGACCTTCCACGCTGCCATCCCACGCCAGGGGGATCGTGAAGGCGCTGGCTATCACCCGCTCGCCCTCCACACCTTGTTCGCAGAGCACCAGGATGTTGCGGGGGAAGTCTTCGTAGAGCCGGTTCCAGTACTGGTTCGCAACTGTATCTTCAAGCATGAACTTCGGCCACACGACCGAATCAATCTCCCATATCTGCGGGCGCAAGTCGGGGCGCTCGGCCATGCTATAGATGTTATGTCCTGTTTCGTGCGCGGGCATCATCTTTTCCTCGGTTGCTGGTACGCCACTTGCTTTATAGGAATGGGGTTAACAGCGCATGCCTTGCGCCGGTCCGTGATTATACATTCACGACTGGCGAGTGCGTCAAGCCGGCGCTGACGTATCCTACCCCCTATCGCAGTAGTACCTCGCCCACCGATAAATTCCTCACGTGGGCCGAGCTACCCTTCTGTCCTATCCCTTCTAACTCTAATGGGTGATATGGCGTCGCCATGTGCTGCCTTACAATCATGGGGTCTGAGTGCGCCTGCTCCACGGGCGGTGCTCATGGTGATGGATATTCGTACATGCTTAGTAGGCGTGAGGAAAAATATAGAGGCCGGTATCGGTAAGGAAGAGGTTTATAAAGCTGGTGTCGAGATTTCAGAGGCAGGGTTCGGTACTTGTGGGCGTAGGCGTTGCGCTGGCGGGGCTTGCTATTGTGGCTGCGTTGCTGCTACGTGGCATGTACGCGCCGGACCAAGAGCAGGTTGCCCAGTCGCCCACCGTGCTGGCCGTCGCAGCCGAGGACACGGTTCTCATACCCGGCATGCCCGCCTGCTCACCGACCTTCCCCCCTACCGACTCGACCGCCCCATCGACGGCTGCGCCCGCTACCCCGGAGCCTACCGCGACTGCCACTCCCGCCCCTGTGTTCGGACTCGCCTGGTTCCACAAGCCACCGGACGACGGCACGACCCCTAAGCAGTTGGCACAGGCCCATAGGTACGTCCACCTGACAAGCCTGGCCGACATCGAGTACCGCCACGAACTGCGAGACGCGGGGTACAAAGGCCCGGTCTACACCTATATCACGGCCAACGCAGTGGAGGGGCCAGGCCCCTACAGGGACTCGTCAGAGGAGTGCGAGGCGGGGTACGAGCCGCTCGACAACACCCTGGCCTGGGACACGGACGATTTCTGCCGGTACGTGCACGCGCACGAGTCGTGGTTCCTGCACAACGGCGACGGCGAGCGTCTCGCGGGCGACTATTTTGGCTCCGGGCGCTGGACGTACCTGATGAACCCCGCCGACCCAGGCTGGCAGGCCTTCTCTCAGGAGCGACTCGCTTTCATGCGGGACAACTGGGGCTACGACGGCGTGTGGCTGGACAACGTGGACCTCGACCTCGACCGTCCCAGGACCGACGTGGAGAACGCTGACGGGCAGGTACGCGAGTTTGCTAACGACGCCGAGTGGCGGGCGGGCATGGCCCGCTGGCTGGCAGGCGTCCGCGGCAAAGTCGGTGAGTGGCCCATGTGGGCAAACATAGTGGGCGGCGGGACCGCTGCCGACTCCTGGGACTCCTATGCGCCCTACCTCGACGGGGCTATGGACGAATCGTTCTCCGTCCGCTGGATAGATGAATGGCGCACCCCGGAGCAGTGGCGCGGGGAGCTTGAGAGGGCGAGCCGCTGGCTGGCCTCCGGCAAGGGCCTGGTGATGGTCGGGCAGGGTCCGCGGGAGGACGAGGACCGACTGCGCTTCAGCCTGGCGAGCTACATGCTGGTGGCGGAGGGCGAGCAGGCATTCTTCCGCTACACCCGCTTCGACTCGTACTACAACTCGCTCTGGCTCTACCCCGAATACGACACCGCCCGCCTGCTAGGCGCGCCCACCGGCCCGCGTGAGGAGGTAGCGCCAGGCGTCTGGCGGCGCAACTTCACCAACGGCACGGTGGAAGTGGACCTGAACGTCCATGAAGGCAGGATTGTGCTGAAACGTGAAACGTGAAACGTGATGCGGTAAGTGTCACTTGTTTCGCAAAACAGGTCCAGGGTAGATAAAGCACCATCACGTTTCACGTTTCACGTTTCAGCACCCGGAGAGTAAGATTGGCTGGTAAGAGCAGCATAGCAAAAGATAGACGCAAGCTGGCGGTGTTGTTCTGCATGGCTGTGGCTTTGCTTGGGCTGGGCTTCCCCGGTGTAGGCTTAGCGGCGCAGCGCGGCGGCAAAACCGGGTCGCAATGGGCGGTGAGTGCCAGGCCCGCCAATAGCCGTATCGCGGCGGAGAACGCCCTGCCCGGCACCAGCGAGTGGGCCCAGGTGGGCAACTACGACATGAGCAAGCTGTCGGCCTTCACGGGCGCGGTGAGCGTCAACGCAGGCGAGCCAATGAACGTCCATGTGAAGTCCACCGGCTCGTCCCTGTCGGCCAGGCTGTACCGCCTCGGCTATTACCAGGACCAAGGGGCACGCTTCTACTGGGGGCAGACCAACATCGCCACGCCCGCGCAGCCCGCCTGCACCCGCGACAAGGACACCGGGCTGGTGCAATGCCCCTGGTCGCCTACCTTCGCGGTGCCCACCGCCGCGAATTGGATCAGCGGCATCTATCTGCTGCGCCTCGACTCCAACCTGGGCAACCGCTTCTTCGTCTACTTCATCGTCCGCAACGACGGCTACGCGGCAGACATCCTGGCGATGGAGCCTACCAAGACTAACCAGGCTTACAACGCCTACGGCTGTGAAAGCCTCTACTTCTCGGGCGCGGCCAACGCGAGCAACAACCAGTGCGACGGAGTGGTATCCAACGGCAGCAGCAACAGAACGAGAAGCTACAAGGTGTCGTTCGACCGCCCATACAAAGGTGGCGCGGGCACCGGGGGCCTCTTCACACACGACATAGAGATGGTGCGCTGGCTGGAGGCCTCCGGCTACGACGTGACCTACATCAGCGACGTCGATAGGGCCGCCAACCCATCTATCCTGCTTGGACACAAGGCATATCTGGTCATGGGGCATGACGAGTACTGGACCTGGCAGGAGTTCGACGCCGTAGAAAACGCGGTGGCGAGCGGAGTGAACGTGCTCTTCCTGTCGGCTAACGAGGCGTACTGGCGCATTCGCATGGAGAGTTCCAACCTCGGCCTCAACCGCATCGTCGTAGGCTACAAGAGTGAGGCTGCCGATCCCATCAAGTCGGGGCCGGATGGGCCAACCATTACGTTCCGCGACCTGAATCGCTCGGAGAACCGCCTGCTCGGCACCGGCTACATGAGCTATTACAACGACGAGCTCTACAACATGCCCTGGCAGCCGAGCGTAGACCCCGGCAAGTGGTACTGGAACTGCACGGGCCTGCGGACAGGCGATATTGTCAACAACATCGTGGGCGAAGAGTGGAACGCCATCCTGTACAACTACAACTCGGTCACGCCCGCGGGGATAGAGTTGCTGTCAGAGGGCGTGGCCTATAACGACAAGGGCGTGCCCTACCCGCAGAACACCACCATTTACACCGCGCCAAGCGGGGCTATGGTGTTCGCGGCGGGGAGCATCCACTGGTCGTGGGGCTTGATGGACCACTCGTACCCGAACCAGGTGTTCCAGTCGTACGCCCGCTCGAACGACGCTGATGCGCGCATCCAGCAACTCACGGCCAACATACTTGACAGGTTCGCGGGCTACTGGGACGGCGCGCCTAGAGGTTGCGAGGGCCAGGACTTCTATAAGACAGGCCCTCGCCCCACACGCACTCCCATGCCGGTGCCCCCGACCGCCACCGGCACGCTGCCCACCATCCCGCCCACGCGCACGGGCACCCCTACCCCGCAGAACGGCGGCAATACAGCCACGCCTACCGCTACTGGCACGTCTACTAACACGCGGCAGCCGACAAGCACCAGCACAGGCACCAGCACAGGCACCGCCACAACACCACCTACCAGCACCAGCACCAGCACGAGCACGAGCACGAGCA
>JALZHI010000072.1 GCA_030913985.1 Chloroflexota bacterium
GACCAACACCAAGGCCCCACGCCAGCCTGAGCCTACCGACACGGCTGTAGCGAGCACCAACACTCCGGTGCCCCCTGCGCCTACGAACACGCCCGTGCCGCCCGCGCCGCCCGTAGCTACCGACACACCGCGCCCGCAGCCTACCAATACACCGGTCGTGCCGCCGACTAATACGCCTGTGCTCGATGTCATAGCAATCCCAGCGACACCGGTGCCCCCGGCCACCGAGCCTCCGGCTCCTAGCGCCACACCCACCAGGCTGGCCGAAGCGCAACCGAATGTGCCTAAGCTGCCACGCACTGGAGACGAAGATTACGCGGTCGTGTACTACTTGCTGGGCGTGATGGGTAGCCTCGCGCTGGCAGTGGCGGGTACGGCTGTCTGGAGGACCGCACGTAGACGGCCCGAAGACGAGTACACGCTCAAGCTCAAGTAAAAGTGCCCTTGCAAACTCGAGTCGATTGCAGGCTCCAAACCTGGTGAACCTGAGCATATAGCACTAAATGGCCCCTGTCTGACGGACAGGGGCCATTGCTTTACTAGCGAGGGGCCTGTGCAAGTACCCGGAGTTCGCGCAGGTCCGGGATGCCGCCGAGTGCACTGCCTACGACGTTGTCCCTTCTTGGTTGAGGCTTGGGGCACGATTTCTGCTTATGCAACTAGCTTACGGTCTCATCTGGCTAGCACCTCACCGGTGAGGTGCAGGCACATGGGACGCCACCCGTGCAACCAACTCTTTGACACGGGCGGTAGTTTCAGGCCCCTGTGAGACCTGCGTTGAAGATAGAGAAGGAGGACGGGCGGTGAAGCGATTCCTATTAGCCTTGTCGGCGCTTGTATTGGTGCTGGTTGTGGCGCGTGCCTCCACGGGCGAGCTATTCGGCACAAACCAAGTAGCGGCCCAATCAAGGCCGGCTACCCCACAGATTCAACTCACGTCTCCAGAGGTGAAGCAGGCCGTCAGCTTCAATGTGTCCCGCCCCCTGCGCGACATACCACCCGTGCCCGTTGCGGCCTCCGAGGAACAGGAGTTCGAGCGCGAGAACTGGATGAAGCCGGGCAGCCAGGTGCCGAATTACGTAGGCGTTGACCCTGTGGTGCAGAACTCCTTCGGCGGGTCCGCCATGCCTACTCCCATCCTTACCTTCAAGGGCTTTACCCAGCACGACAACGCATCTACCGGCCCGCTCATCAACTGGCCCCCCGATACACAGGGAGACGTTGGTCCGAACCACTACTTCCAGTGGAATAATACCGGCTTCAAGATATTCGACAAGGCAGGCAACCTCCTCTATGGTCCCGCCAACGGCAACACCCTCTTCCTGGGCATGACGGGGGAGGGCGCACCTGCGTGTACCGGGACCGACAGCGGCGATCCCATTGTGCTCTACGACACGATGGCTAACCGCTGGTTAGCCAGCCAGTTCACTACAGCTAACGTCGCCTCGGGGCCTACTTACGAGTGCATAGCCATCTCGAAGACCGACGACCCCACGGGAGAGTACTACCAGTATGCATACCGGGCCAGCCCAACCACCGCTACTACCACCTTCGAGGACTATCCTCACTTCGGTGTGTGGCCGGACGCCTACTACATGGCTACCAACGAGTTTAATGTTGATGCGCAGGCTGGCGGCATCGTCTTTACGGGAGCAGGTAACTTCGCCTTCGAGAGGGCCAAGATGCTGGCGGGCGACCCGGCAGCGAGGATGGTCTACTTCCACCTGGCGCCACCATACGGAGGGTTCCTGCCCTCTGACATGGACGGCCCCACCAAGCCACCGGCAGGCAGCCCCAACTACTTCATAGCCGTGGACGACGAGTTTGGCGCTCAGCAACAGGACCTGCTTTCCATGTTCAAGTTCCACGTGGACTGGTCCAACGTCATGAGTTCCACTTTCACCGGCCCTGTTGAGGTGCCTGTGGCGGAGTTCGACCCCGACTTCTGTAACGCCACGCGCGAAGCCTGTATCCCGCAGCCTGGTATTACCCAGACGCTTGAGGTGATCAGCGACAGACTGATGTACCGCCTGGCATACCGCAACTTCGACACACACGAGTCGCTGGTCGTAAACCACACGGTGGACGCGAGCGGCACCGGGCAGGCGGGTATTCGCTGGTACGAACTGCGCAGCCCCAACACTAACCTCACCATACACCAGCAGGGCACCTACGCTCCCGACACCAGCCACCGCTGGATGGGCAGCATAGCGATGGACGGGGACGGCAATATGGCCCTCGGCTACAGCGTGTCCAATGCTACCGACGTGTTCCCAAGCATCCGCTACACCGGCAGGCTGGAGGGCGACCCGCTAGGGCAGATGTCCCAGGGTGAAGCTACCCTATACCCCGGCTACGGCTCGCAAATCACCTACGCGCGCTGGGGCGACTACAGCATGATGGGCATAGACCCGGTGGATGATTGCACCTTCTGGTACACCCAGGAGTACTACGGGTCAACGGGCACTTACTGGCAAACGCGTGTCGGCAAGTTCAGGTTCGCTAGCTGCGGAGATGGTGCCATACCCACAGAAACTCCTATACCCGCCGCCGACCCCTGCACGCTGCCGGGCGTCTTGATAGTCAACGATTCGAAGGAGGATACGGCGGACCCCGCGGGGCTTCCTGTTGATACAGAGGCTACGAAGAAATACGACATTGAGTCGCTTTCTGTGGCCGAGCCGTACACCGCCACCGGACCAAGTCACATGGCGTTCACCATGAAGATGGTAAGCCTGGACACCCCGGAGAATGATCCTTCCACCAGCCCGAACTCGGCCTGGCGCATGTACTTCACCGCCCCGGCGTCGAGTACCGTGCGCTTCGTCGAGATGCGCACCGACAATAACGGGAACGTGACCTACAATTACGGCACCATGACCGGGGCGACCGGCACAACTCACACGACAAACGGTGCCGCCGACGGAGGCACGTTCGGTCGTGACGGCACCATACGGATTATCGTAGCCAACTCCAAGCTGGGCGATCTTGCCCCTGGGCAGACGATCTCCGCGATCCACGGCAGAGTATTTGTCATGACTCCTACCGGCGGTTTCTACACTCCCGACACCGTCAACTATCCCGAACCGGACAGGAGCACTACGTACACGCTGGTGGGCAACGCTTCTTGCCAGGCCGTCGTAGGCAGCACCGAAACCCCCACAGCCACGATGGCAGCTACAGGCACTTCGACGGCAATAGCCAGCGGCACGGCCACACGCACGGCTACCTCCGTAGCGACCGGCACAGGCACGCCCACCCGCACGGGCACGGCCACCCGCACAGGTACTCCCACCCGCACACGCACGCCCGTAGCCACCGCCACGGCTTGCCCCATCCAGTTCGCTGACGTGCCACCGTCGGGTGAGGGTTCTACCTTCTACACCTTCGTGCGCTGCCTGGCTTGTCGGGGCATCGCTGGCGGGTACCCGTGCGGCGGTCCGGGCGAGCCTTGCAACGGGAACAACGACTCGTACTACAGGCCGAGCGCCAACATCACACGCGGGCAGCTATCCAAGATAGTGGCTAACTCGGCGGGCCTGAACGACCCCATAGCCCAAGGCCAGCAGCAGTTCGCGGACGTAGAGCCGGGCGACCCGTTCTACGAGTTCGTGGAGAGGCTGGCTCAGACAGGGGCCATAGCAGGTTACCCGTGCGATACGGCAGGTGAAGGCTGCGACGAAGAGAACCGGCCCTTCTTCCGCCCCAACAACCTTGCTACGAGGGGACAGATCGCCAAGATAGTCTCCATAGCGGCAGGCTTCGAGCAAGAGGTGTCTCAGGACCAGCAGTCGTTCACGGACGTAGACACGGACAGCCCCTTCTGGGTGTACATCGAGCGGCTGGCTGAGCAGGGGATTATCTCCGGCTATGGAGAGGCAGCGAAGTGCCCCACAGGCACCCCTTGCTTCCGTTACAACGACCAGACCACACGTGGTCAGATGGCGAAGATTGCCGCCAACGCCTTCTTCCCCAACTGCCAGACCCCCGCAAGGAGGTAGCGGCCTGTACTCATACCCTCGCCCACTGTGCCTGCAGCGGTCGAACTAAAAAGAGCAGGAGTGCCACTATGGTACTCCTGCTCTTTTATGGCTCGCAAGAACGAGCTACAGTACGCTGTTTCATTAAGCGTGCGTGTCTGCCGTGCAATCTCTTATTCTTCCTGGCTTGTAGACTCCGATTGCCTGGCCCTCGTGCCGGTGCTATAATAGTCCTGGCGAGGCGCTTCCTTATGCTTTGCCGGGTCGTTCTTGTGCGCCATGTGCGAGCGAGGAGCGGGGTTGGAGATACTGGTCACCGGCGGTACGGGGTTCCTGGGGCGGCACCTTGTGAGGGGCCTGCTGGAGCGGGGACATGCCGTGCGCCTCATGGGCCGCAACTTCGCGGGCGTTGCCGACCTGCTCCGCTCGGGTGCCGTGCCCGTGCGGGCGGACCTGCGCGAGCGTGAGGCCGTAATCTCGGCATGTGGAGGGGTGGAGGCGGTGTTCCACGTGGGGGCGCTATCGGCTCCGTGGGGCCCGGCTCGCGATTTCCACGACATCAACGTGGGCGGCACTGACTCGGTCCTGTCGGGCTGCCGGGAGCATGGAGTCCGGCGCATGTTGTACGTCTCCTCTCCCAGCGTGGTGTTCGACGGGCGCGACCACGTCAACCTGCGAGAGGACGCGCCATATCCTCGCCGCTTCGCCTCGGTCTACTCTCTCACCAAGAAGCTGGGCGAAGACCTGGTGAACGCCGCCGGCCGCGAGGAGAAGCTGGAGACGGTCATCCTGCGGCCCAAGGCGATGTTTGGGCCGGGCGACCAGTCGCTGCTGCCCCGGCTGGTGGAGGTGGCCCGCCGCAAGCGCCTGCCCCAGATAGGCGACGGGCGCAACCTGGTGGACCTCACCTACGTAGAGAACGTGGTGCAAGCCCTGCTCCTTTCGCTCGACAGCCCCGCCGCGCCCGGCAAGACCTACACCATCACCAACGGCGAGCACGTACCCCTCTGGCCCACGGTGCGCATGGTGCTGCGGAGGACCGGCCTGCCTGATGACCTGCGTCCATTGCCCCTGCCTGTGGCCCTACTCGTCGCACGACTAATGGAGATTGGCGGCACGCTACGCGGTAAGGAGCCATTACTCACCACCTATACGGTCGGCATACTGGCGCGCACCCAGACGTACGACATCAGCGCGGCCCGGCGCGACCTGGGCTACAACCCCGCTGTGACGGTAGCGGAGGGCATAGAGCGCACGCTCGGTGATTTCGAGCAGAAGAAGGCAGCATGATCGAGAGTGGCGTAGCTGGCTCTGACATCTCCGCCCGGCAGGTTGGTGTACCTGCGCGTGAGGGTGTGCCCGCGTTGCGCTACCACGTGCTCGATACCGGCTACTGTCTCGCCTCGGAGCACCACATCATGCAGGGCGGAGCGCGGCGTAAGGTCAACTGTCACTCGATTGTGGCTTTGTTGCGGCACCCGGAGCGTGGCTGGTTCCTATGGGACGCCGGTTACACCCCGCGCATGCTCGAAGCCACCCGCCGCCTGCCTTACCGCCTGTACAGGCTAGCAACGCCTTTGAGCGTAGATGCCCGGTTGGCGGTCGCGGCCCAACTTCCGCGTTACGACCTATCTCCCTCGGACATAAGCATGGTTGTCATATCCCACTTCCACGCGGACCACATAGCAGGGCTACACGACTTCCCGCACTCGCGCTTCGTTGCTACTAAGGCTGCTTATGAGAGCGTGCGGGGCAGGCATGGGGTAAGCGCCCTGCTGCGGGCCTTCATCCCCTCGCTGCTGCCCGTAGATTTCGAGAGCAGGACCACCTTTATATCGGACTTCTCCGGCCCTCCGCTGCCGGGACTCGGCAAAACCCACGACCTGTTCAGAGACGGCTCGGCGTTGTTGGTCGAGTTGCCGGGGCACGCGAAGGGGCAGGTGGGGATGCTGGCGAATACGGAGCGCGGGTCGGTGCTGTTCGCCGCCGATGGTTGCTGGCTCACCAGGCAGGTACGCGAGCAGAGGCCGCCGCACCCCATCACCAACCTTTTCGTGGACGACGTGGAGGCTGTGCGCTCCACCATAGAGGGGTTGCATACCTTCATGCTGGCGCGGCCCGAGGTGGCGATTGTGCCCACCCACTGCCCCGAGGCATTCGAGCGGGAGGTGGCGAGGTGAGCCGGGTAGTGCAGGCCCTTACACTGCCTCTGATTGTGGCCCATTTCGTCTGGGCGCGCTGGCGGTGGCGCTACCTGCGCGGGGTGAGGCTGCGTCGATACCAGGAGCGGAGGGCGCGGCAAATCGTGGCCTACGCGCAAAAGCACTCGCCTTTCTACAGGTGGCACTGGGCCGGGCACAACACCCTCAGGTGGCGCTCGCTTCCCACGGTGAACAAGCAACTGATGATGGACAACTTTGGCCGCTTCAACACGCGTGGCGTGGGCAAAGAGGAAGCCATGTCGGTGGCTTTGCAGGCCGAAACGACGCGCGATTTCAGCCCCACGGTGCGCGGCCTGACGGTGGGCCTTTCGTCGGGTACTTCGGGGCACCGGGGGATATTCCTCGCCAACGCTTGGGAGCAGGCGGCCTGGGCGGGCACCATCTTGGCGCGGGCGCTCCACAGGCTGCGGCCCCGACGTTTGCGGGTCGCCTTCTTCCTGCGCTCCAACAGCAACCTGTACGAGAAGGTAGGCGGCTTGCTGGTGCAGTTTCGCTTCTTCGACCTGATGCTGCCCGCAGAAGAAGCCGTCGCCGAACTCAACGCGTACCGCCCGCACATCGTGGTGGGCCCTCCATCGTTGCTGGGGCTGCTGGCGGACGCGCGCAAGGAGCGGCGGCTGCGCGTCGAGCCTGAGAGGCTGGTGTCGGTGGCCGAGGTGCTGGAGCCGCAGGACCGGGAGTACGTGGAGTCGGTCTTCCGCGCGCCCGTGCACCAGATCTACCAGTGCACCGAGGGGCTGCTGGCGGTAAGCTGCGCGCGCGGGTCGCTGCACGTGCAGGAAGACCTGGTAGTTTTGCAAATGGAGCCACTACCCGGCGACGGGCAGCGTGCCACCCCTATCGTCACGGACCTGTGGCGCAAGACTCAGCCTATCATAAGGTACCGCCTCAACGACGTGCTCCAGATGCAGCGTGAGCCTTGCCCCTGCGGCTCACCCTACAGGGTGATAGAGGCCATCGAGGGACGTTGCGACGACATTTGCCACTTCCTGACGGAGACCGGCACCCGCCTATTCTTCCCCGACACGGTCCGCCGCATGGTCCTGCTAGCCAGCCCCGAGATACGTGACTACCAGGCTTTCCAGCAGCACCCCGGCCACCTTCGCATTCACCTAGAGCTACCCCCAGGCGCTTGTTTCGAGGAGGTAGCAAGCCAGGTGCGCGCCAGCGTTGAAGCCGGTATGGCCCAATACGCCTGTCTGCCCGCCGACGTAGAGATCGTGCAAGGCCTGACACCCACAACTCCCGGCACCAAGCGCCGCCGAGTAGTAAACCTCCAAACCGCCAAGCGCCGACCCGAGTAACCCAGTGCCACCCCCTAGCAAATCCAAAATCCAAAATCCAAAATCCAAAATCACCCTCGTTGCTCTTGGCTCCAGGGGTGACGTTCAGCCGTTCGTGGCGCTTGGTCAGGGTTTGCGAGCCGCCGGACACCGCGTGCGCATAGCCGCTGCCGCCGATTACAGCCCACTGGTGCAGGCTTATGGGTTGGAGTTCGCGCCACTAGCGGGTAGCATCCGCGAGCTTATGGATTGGGGGCTGGTGTACGACATACTGGACGCGCCCGGCAACCCTCTACGGTTCGGCAAGCGCATGCTGGAGGCCGTGCAGCCGCTGGTGAGCCGCCTGGTCGCGGACTGTCGCAAAGCGTGCGCCGGGGCAGACATGGTGGTGGCCTCGACGCTGGGGGTCTATATAGCCTACGATGTGGCCGAGGCGCTGGGCATACCCCTCTACGCTGCCCACATGCACCCTTACGGCACCACGCGGGCCTACCCGCAGGTCTTCTTCCCCACCTTGCCGCGTCGGGTGCCATTGAGGGGCCGCTATAACCGCATTACCCACTGGCTGACGGAGGCGGGTTTCTGGACCTTGCTGGCTTCGAGCCTCAATGCGGCCCGGCGTGAGGTGCTGGCGCTACCTGCCATTTCCCGCACCGCCATGCTGCGCCGTGCTAACGCAATAACTGCCCCCGTGCTACTGGCCTACAGCCCACTCGTGGCTCCTCGCCCACGCGACTGGGCGGCTCATGCACGCGTGACGGGCTACTGGTTCCTCGACCGGGAACCTGGCTGGCAGCCACCACAACACCTGGTTGACTTTCTCGCCTCCGGCCCGCCTCCCGTCTACGTCAGCTTCGGCAGCAACCTGGCTGGACGCGACCCCGATGGAGTTACCCGGCTGATTATGAAGGCGCTGGCGCAGGCTGGGGTGCGCGGCGTGCTGTCGAGCGGCTGGGGCGACCTCGGCAACGTTGACCTGCCGGAAAGCGTACTTAAGATCGGAGCGGTGCCGCACGACTGGCTTTTCCCTCGCATGTCGGCGGTGGTGCACCACGGGGGCGCGGGCACTACCGCGGCGGCGCTACGGGCGAGCGTGCCCTCGGTGGTCGTGCCGTTCTTCGGCGACCAACGCTTTTGGGCCAGGCGCGTACATGCTCTCGGTGCCGCGCCCGCTCCCATACCGCGCCCCGGACTCACAGCAGACCGGCTGGCGCAGGCAATACGCGCTGCCGTCTGCAACCCGGTAATAAAGCAGAGGGCAACCCGGCTGGGCAAGCACTTGGAGAGAGAAAACGGCGTACAGAGGGCAATTGAGGCACTGGGCGTGACGAGTAACACGTAACACGTAACACGTAAGGGTGCAATAAGCAACAAGGCGGCTCATATGGTACAGAGTCTCTTAGGCCGCGTTACGAGTTACGTGTTACGAGTCACGCAAGGGGGTTGAATAAGATGCTTCCCGTAAAGATAGCGGGTCTGGGCTGGTACTTGCCTGAGCGGCGGGTGCCTAATGTCGAGCTTGAGGAGCGGCTACGCATCCCCGCGGGGTGGATAGAGCGCGTGACGGGCGTGCGCGAGCGTCGTTATGCCACGCACGAGACGGCGGTGGGCATGGGAGGGGCAGCTTCACGCATGGCGCTGGCCGAGGCAGGGCTGGACGTGGGCGACATAGACGCCATAATCGGGGCCTCCGCCGCGCCCCAGCAGATGATACCCTGCACGGCGGCCCTGATGCAGCGCGAGCTTGAAGCCCCCGACGGTGCAAGCGCCTGCTTCGATGTCAACGCCACCTGCCTGAGCTTCCTATTCGCCTTGCAGACCGCCTCCCACCTAGTAGCATCCGGTATGTACCGCAACGTGCTTATCTTCAGCAGCGAAATCGGCTCGCGGTCCCTCAACCCCAGGGAGCGAGAGAGCGCGGTGCTGTTCGGTGACGCAGCAGCGGCCGCTGTGGTCACCAGGAGCATGCCGGGCGAGAGCAGCGCCGTGTGGCACTCGCAGTTCACCACCTACAGCAGCGGGGCCGACCTGACCGCGATCCTGGGCGGCGGCAACCTGCACCACCCCAACGACCCGGCCACCACCCCGGAGATGAACATGTTCCACATGCGCGGCCCGGCAGTCTTCAAGCTTGGCCTGCGGGTGCTCGCCCCCTTCGTGGACAGGTTCTTCGCGGGCCTGGAGCTTGATCGCCGCAAGATAGACGCCGTGGTGCCTCACCAGGCCAGCCGCCACGCCGTCGAGCTACTCACCGGCCACCTGGGGTTCGAGGAGCGACAAGTCGTCTGGAACCTTGCGGAGCGGGGTAACTGCATCGCCGCCTCCATCCCCCTGGCGCTGGCGGAATCGGTGCACAGTGGCAGAATCACGCGTGGCGACCGCCTGTTGCTCATTGGCAGCGGCGCGGGCCTAACTTTGGGCGCGGTGGCCCTTACCTTCTGATGGGTGCCAGCGGTCCGGGCAGGCGCAAGGTCGCCCTGGTGACGGGTGGCGGCAGCGGCATAGGTCGTGGCATTGCACTAGCCCTGGCGAAGCGCGGTGTGGACCTAGCAATCGCGGGCCGTCGCCTCGATTTGCTGGAGCAGGTAGCGCGGGAGGTGTCCGCCAGGGGAGTGCGTGCGGTGCCCCTCCAGGTCGATCTGAACGAGGAAGCAGGGCGCGCTGACCTGGTCAGCCGGGTGCTGGAGGAGTTTGGGCGGCTCGACATCCTGGTGAACAACGCGGGCGTGATGCAAAGGGGCGGCCTCCTTACAAGATCCACTCTTGACATAATTTCAGCCGTGGCGACCAACCTGCTTGCGCCAATCGAGCTGACGCGGCAGGCTCTACCGGAGCTAGCCCGGCGCAAGGGTGCTGTGGTCCTGGTCGCAAGCGCGGTCAGCCACGTACCCCTGCCGTATGCCAGCCTCTACTCGGCCACCAAGGCGGGTCTCTCGGCGTTCGGGGAGGCGTTGCGTTACGAACTCGGGCCTTTGGGCGTGCGCCTCTTGCTGGTCTACCCGCCCGGCACCGACACAGATATGGTGCGCGGCATGGCGCAGGCGGCGGGCGTCAGTGCCTTTCCCCTCGCCAGCGCGGAAAGGGTGGGCGAGCGCATCGTCACCTCGCTGGCGAAGGGCAGGCAGGAGGTGAATATGGGCCTGGAGGCCCGGTTGATGCCCCTGCTGTATCGCATCTCGCCCCGCCTAGTTCGCGCTCTCTACCGCAGCCAGCGCGCCCTTTTCGAGCGCATGATGGGCGGCTAATGTTGCTCAAGCTTGGGCGCTGGCAAGGAATTCGCTGTATAGCCGAAACTGGGAAGCGAACTTGCTCCCCTGAATCAGGACCAAAGCCTCCCCCTGTCATCCTGAGCGTAGCGAAGGATCAGGTGGCATGTTAGAGTCCTCAACGTGCAGGATGCTGTTGGTAAGGGGAACAGCGGAGCTCTAGTAGTGGGAGTCAAGAGCGGGGTACTGATCCTTCGCTGCGCTCAGGATGACAGAGAGGTGCTTGGTACCGTATGTTTAGCATGAACCTTTGAGATGCACCTACGCGCCAGCGCACCTACCATCTACCATGACTAAAGACCCTCTCCGAGAGTACAAGCAATTCCTCGCCGCGCACCCCTTCCGCCACATCACCTCCAGCGGCATGCGTTGGCCTTACCTGGTGGGTGGACGTGGGGAACAGGCCCTGGTGCTGCTGCCGGGAGCACCGGGACGTGCCGAGGCCTCGTTCGCGTACGTACGAGCCTTCGAGGGTGACTTCGCGGTTATCTCCGTCGGCTACCCGGCTGACCTCGCCACGGTGGAGGAGTGCCTGCGCGGAGTGGCGGACATACTGGACGCGGAAGGCTTCGCGCGCGCACACATGGTCGGCGGTTCCTACAGCGGGCTGTTGGCCCAGCGGTTCGTGCGGCGCTATCCAGGCAGGGTAGACAGGCTGGTGCTCTCAGATACCGGCGTGCCCAGGCCCGAACGCGCCCGCAAGTACCGCCGTTACGTGTGGCTGCTGCGCGTGCTGCCCATGCCCGCAATCAGGGCGCTGTGGCGGGTGGGTGCATACCTCTACCTGCGCGAGATGGCCCCGCGGCACCGCCCCTTCTGGCGGGCCTACTTCGCGCAGCTACCCGAGACAATCACCCGCCGGGAGTGCGTCAACAGGCTCCTTGTCTGGATAGACTTCGATAGCGGCAGCCACTTCTCACCAGGCGACCTGGCTGGTTGGCGGGGCGAGATGCTCATCCTCGAAGCCGAGCGCGACACTACCTTTCCCGAATGGGAACGTCAGGCGCTACGTAGACTCTACCCGGCCGCCCAGGTGCGCGTCTTCACAGGGGGCGGTCACGCAGCCTCGCTCGACCGCCGGGACGAGTACATAGAGGCGATCCGTGCTTTCCTCGCACCCCCACCTGCCAGGCACGAGGTCGCCTCGTGAGCCGCCTCGATAGACTGTCTGGGGTCCTGCTGGCAGCTTTCGTGCTGGACCGCGCCTTGAAGCTTGCGGCGGTAGTCCATTTCTTCCGCCGCAAATCCCCAAGCCCACCCCCGACCTGGCCCGCCGTGACCCTGCTTCAGCCTCTGTCGCGGGGTGCCTCCGATTTGAGGGCCGCCCTGGTATCGCGTGCCCCCCTGGATTACCCGGCCCCGGTGCAGCACCTGTTCGTGTGTGACGAGGCAGACGAGGCATCTCAGACCGCCTGCCGCAACTTGATGAGGGACTTCCCCACCCTACAGGGGCAGGTGGTGGTCGTGCCACGCGGCGCTTCCCCTATGTCGTTCAAGACCGTCAAGTTGCAGGTTGGTATGGAGCACGCCAAGGGGGAGGTCGTGTGCTGTGTGGACGACGACATTCTTCTGCGGCCCGATGCGCTCCGCTTGCTGGTGCCCTATCTGCACGAGCCGGGCGCGGGGGCGGTGTTCGGCCTCGCCTGCTACACAAGCTGGCGCAACCTGCCCACGAGCCTGATGAGCGCCTTCGTCAACTCCAACGCCTTGCTCAGCTACGTGCCTCTCACCTACATGGCCGACCCTTTCACGATTACCGGGCATTGCTACGCCCTGCGCCGCGAGGTGCTGGAGTCGGTGGACGAGTTTCGCGGCATGGAGCACCATTTCGGTGACGATCACGAGCTGGCGTGGCGGTTGCGGGACAAGGGCCTTCGTTCCGTGCAGACCCCGCTCGTCTACGACGTGGTGAACCACTTCGACACGTTAGGCCAGTACGCCGCGCAGATGAAGCGCTGGTTCGTGTTCCCCCGCCAGATGCTCTTGCCCGCCATGACGCAACGGGAGCGGGCGGTGAGCTTCCTCGGGAGCGCGGGCAACCTGCTGCCGGGCCTGCTCCTCCTGCTGGCCTTAGTCACTCGCAGAGCCGCAATCACCCGCGCGCTCGGCATGAGCCTTGGCCTGTCAGGTGCTATTTACTACATCTGCGAGAAGCTCTATCTGAAGCGGCGCACCCCCCTGAAATGGTGGCCGCTGGTCTTAGTAACCGCCTTGTTCGCGCCGTTCCAGGTGGTGTGGGCGTTGCTGTCCGACGACGTGATAGAATGGCGCGGGAGGAAGGTGCGAGTGCTGAAAGGCGGGCGATACGCGGAGGTCGAGTCTTGAGGAAGTTGCCGGGCGTCGTGGGGCTGTTGATGCTATTGGAGAAAGTTTGGCGACACCTGCTGGTGGTGCGCTTCTTCCGCCAGCAGGTGCCTCCCGCCACCCGCGAACCGGGGCTTGTCAGCATCTTGCAACCGATCTTGAGCGGCGACCCCACCATGCCCGCGTGCCTGGAGCGCAGCCTTCGCCTGCGCAGCCCCTATCCCCTCGAGTACGTCTGGCTCGTGGACCAGGACGACCCCGCCGCCCAACGCATCTGCATGGACCTGTGCCGCAAGTACCCCGAACGCGACGTGAACGTGGTCGTTATGCCCCCGCCCGCCGAGCGGCAGAACCCCAAGATGGTCAAGCTGGTGGAGGGTGCCCGGCTCGCCAACGGCGACGTGCTGTGCGTGCTCGACGACGACACGCAGCTACCGGATGGCGGCCTTGAAAAGTGCCTGCCCTATTTGGACCAGCCGGGCGTGGGCCTCGCTTTCGGCCTGCCTTACTACCTCAACTTCGCCAACCTGTGGTCCTCGCTCGTCTCCTACTTCGTGGACAGCCACAGCCTGCTGACCTACATCCCTTACACCAGACTGAGCGACCCCTTCACCATCAACGGCATGTTCTACGCGGTGCGGCGGGAGGCCCTGGAGGCGGTGGGTGGCTTCGACGGCCTTGAGGGGCTGTTAGCCGACGACTTCGCGGTGGCCCAGCGCTTCCGCCGCAACGACTACCGGCTGGCCCAAACTCCCCTCTTGCATGGCATCAGCACGCACGTCACCGGCCCGCGGCACTACCTCAGCCTCATCCAGCGGTGGTTCATCTTCCCCCGCGAGTCGCTGATGAGGCACCTCAAGCCACGCGAGCAGGTGGTGCTCTACGGGTTCGGGCTTGTGCCCGCCCTGTTCCCCCTGTCGCTGCTCGCTTACCTCATGACGCGGCCCACCCAGCGCAAGGCCATGTACTCGCTGCTCTACTTCGGCTACAGCTACGCGGCGTTCGCCCACATCAACAAGAGCTACCTGCAAGAGGCCGCACCCTGGCGCAAATCGTGGCTTGTGCCCGTAATACAGGCTGTCTTCCCGTTGCAACTCCTGGCAGCCCTGCTTTCTCCACAACGTATCACCTGGCGAGGGCACGTTATGCAGGTCGAGCCTGGTGGTGGCTTCCGCTTCGTCCGCAGGCGCACCCCGGCGGACCCCCCGCTCCAGAAGTAGATTGCATGGGGCTTGCTGTTGTTCTGCGTAAGTAATTCCACATACCTCTTGTCAGGGCGGGCCGATTAGACTACAATGTCATAGGCCGCTTCACGGTTGAAAACGCACTCTGTCGTCAAGGGACCTGTGTTCGCGAACTGACATCCCAAATCACGCGAAACACAGACGCGGCATGTTTGATGCTGTAATCCGGTAGCTACGCCCGCACGGGAATATATAGCCCCGTGCACATGGCAACCGCTGACAGTGCCTGGGCAGGCACTTTGGAGAGGAGGTGGTTGGCGCACAAACTTCACTCCGGTTGATTTCAGCGCACGAAAAGCGCACCCAACTATTACACAGGAGGAAAGATACGCATGTTGCGCAAACGCTTCGCCACACTGGCGATATTTGTAATCGTTTCCATGTTGCTGGTAGCCTGCGGCCCCGAGGCTGCTGCTCCCACCGCAACGACCGGCGCGGGCACCCAGGCGACGGCCACTACGGCCGGCACGGGTGACACCGCCACCGCGACCACCGGCGCTACCGGCGATACTGCCACTGCCACCACTGGAACAGAGGCCGACGGGACCCCCACCGAGGCTGCTGACGCGGATGGTACCCCCACCACCGGCACTGCGAGCGGCGACCGGCCTCACGCGGGCAAGAAGGTAACGATCTTCGGTGTGGCCGCCGACGAGCAGGCCCGCCTCTTCCAGGCCGAGTTCGAACCTTTCGAGGAGCGCACCGGTATTGACGTCGTCTACGAAGGCAACAAGGACTTCGAGACTCTCATCCTGGTCCGCGTCGAAGGTAACAACGCCCCCGACATCGCCCAGTTTGCGCAGCCCGGCCTCCTGGCTGACTTCGTGCGCAAGGGTAACGTGGTCGACCTGAACACCTTCATGGACCGCGCCATGCTGGAGGAGCAGTACAACCCCACCTTCCTCGACCTCGCTACGGTCGATGGCAAGATGGCGGGCCTCTGGCACAACAACGACGTCAAGAGCCTCGTCTGGTACCCCAAGAAGGCCTTTGACGCGGCGGGCTACACCGTCCCCGAGACCTGGGACGAGTTGATCGCCCTTTCTGACAAGATGGTAGCCGACGGCAGCGCCCCCTGGTGCATCGGCATCGAGTCGGCCGGCGCTACCGGTTGGGTAGGCACCGACTGGGTCGAGGACGTTGTGCTGCGCACCACCACCCCGGAGAATTACGACCGGTGGGTCAACGGCGAACTCGACTTCAATTCGCCTGAGATCAGGGCGGCCTTCGACCGCGTTGCCGAGATCTGGTTCAAGGAAGGCTACGTCTACGGCGGCACCCCTACGATCCTGACCACCGCCTTCGGTGATGCTGTCGATCCCCTGTTCGAGAACCCGCCCAAGTGCTGGCTGCACCGCCAGGCTAGCTTCATCACCAACTTCTTCCCCGAGACGGCTGTGGTAGGCGAGGACATCGATTACTTCTACCTGCCGCCCATCGATCCCGCGCAGGGCAAGCCCGTGCTCGGCTCCGGCTCCATCTCGGCCATGTTCAACGACAGGCCCGAGGTGCGCGCAGTCATGGAGTTCCTGTCTACCGGCGAGTCGATGAAGGTCGAGGCCGAGGCCGGTGTGGGTGTTGCCCCGCACAAGGACGCCGATCCTAGCTGGTACCCGAACGACGCTACTCGCGGCTTCGCTGAGATCCTCCAGAACGCGACCACCTTCCGCTTTGACGCCTCCGACCTCATGCCGAGCGCGGTGGGTGCAGGCTCCTTCTGGACCGGCATCGTCGACTGGGTTGGTGCCGAGGGCGCTAACACGGAAGAAGTCTTGCAGAACATCGACGCAAGCTGGCCCAGCGAGTAAGTTACTCAGCCCATCTGGGCTTGCATACAGCACAGGGGAGGGACTACAGTCCCTCCCCTGTACCTAATTCTCGCCACTTCTAAGAGCAGCCGGACATAAACCCTATCGGTTGCTCCTATCCGCTATCACCTTCGGGTATATAGAAGGAGCGTCTTTATGGCACGCACTGAAACGGTTGCCGAACTACCCGGCTCGCCACCCCCCGCCGGACGGACAGCGTCCGAGCTACTGGCCTGGGTATTCCGCCTGCTCATCTCCCTGGTTGTGCCCGTTGTGGCGTTTATCGTCTTGTACGCGGGCTTCATCTTCTTGCGGGACAGCGACGCTCCCAAGGTGGTTATCGCCGCCGTGGCGATCATCTGGGGCGTAGGCGGTGTCGCGATGTTGTTTGTGATCTCCAACTGGGTGGTGGAGCGGCTGCCGGACGTGTGGCGACTGCGCATCCAGCCTTTCGTGTTCATCGGGCCCGGTATCATCATGCTCAGTTGGTTCCTGGCCGTACCCGTGGTCAGGACCTTCTACCAGAGCATGTTCGACCGCACCTCTACTAACTTCGTCGGCTTCTCTAACTACGCATATGCCTTTACCGCGCCCAGCATGCAGGAGTCGTTTCGCAACAACCTGCTCTGGATGGTCGTGGGCACGGGCCTCAGCGTAATCTTTGGCCTGCTCATCGCCGTGCTTGCCGACCGCTCCAGCTTCGAGTCGCTAGCCAAGGCGCTCATCTTCCTGCCGATGGCGATCTCGTTCGTGGGCGCGGGCATAATCTGGAAGTTCGTCTACGCCCTCAGCCCAGGCGAGACGCAAATTGGCTTGCTCAACGCTATCGTGACGGGACTGGGAGGCGAGCCACAGGGCTGGCTGGTCGAGCGGCCCTGGAACAATTTCTTCCTGATTATCATCATGGTCTGGTTGCAGACCGGCTTCGCTATGGTGCTCCTCTCAGCGGCCCTCAAAGGCGTGCCCGGCGAGCTGCTCGAAGCCGCTCGCATAGACGGCGCTAACGAGTTCCAGGTCTTCTTCAGGGTCATCATACCCACAATCCAGGCCACGATCATCACGGTCGCCACTACCATCGTCATCGCCACGCTCAAGATATTCGACATCGTGTTCGTGATGACCAATGGTAACTTCGGTACTGAGGTGATGGCAAGCCAGCAATATAAACAGATGTTCAGGTTCCAGGACTTTGGGCGAGGGTCCGCCGTCGCGATCATCCTGCTCATCGCGGTCATCCCCGTGATGATCTACAACCTGCGCCAGTTCCGCGAGAGGAGGGCCTTCTAATGGGTGAGAAACAGCGCAGACTCCTGGCTAAGGTTACCGTCAACTCCATACTCGCCCTGTTGTGCCTCCTCTGGTCGCTGCCCACTATAGGCCTGCTGGTGTCGTCCTTCCGGCCGCGCGACGAGGTGCTTTCGACAGGGTGGTGGGCCACCAATCCAACCTCGTTTACCACCGCTAACTACGAACAGGTGCTGAGCGGCAAGGAGTTTGCCGACCCTAGCGCGCCCGGTGGCGTTTCGCGCGGCGACGATATGAGCGCCTCGTTCCTGAACAGCCTCATAGTGACCGTGCCCGCCACGTTGATACCCATCCTGATTGCTGCCTTCGCAGCGTATGGCTTCGCCTGGATGAACTTTCCAGGGCGCAAGCTGCTATTTACGCTCGTAGTGGCGCTGCTGGTGGTGCCGCTACAAATAGCCCTGATACCACTGCTGAGGGACTACACGGCGCTCGGGTTGAACGGCACGTTCCTATCGGTATGGCTGGCGCACACCGGCTTCGGCCTGCCGCTGGCTATCTACCTGCTGTTCAACTACATCAGCCAGCTACCCCGCGACATCCTGGAGTCGGCCTTCATCGACGGTGCGTCCCACTTCAGCATCTTCTTCCGGCTCATCTTGCCTCTCTCCACCCCCGCGCTCGCCTCGTTCGCCATCTTCCAGTTCCTCTGGGTGTGGAACGACCTGCTGGTGGCGCTCGTGTTCCTGGGGGGCAGCGCGGACGTGGCGGTGCTCACGCAGCGGCTGACGGAGATGAGCGGCTCGCGCGGCCAGGACTGGCACCTGCTCACCGCCGGGGCCTTCGTCACGATGGCTATCCCGCTGCTGGTATTCTTCAGCCTCCAGCGCTACTTCGTGCGCGGCCTGCTGGCAGGCTCGGTGAAAGGCTAAGAGGATTTGGGAATTGGGATTTCGGATTGCGGATTTGAAGTTTAGGAGTTGCTATTGCCTGGAATAAGCCTAAATCCGCAATCCGAAATCCCAATTCCCAATTTCCCCTGGTGGCAATCGGGTATCGTCTACCAGATATACCCGCGTAGCTTCAAGGACTCCAACGGCGACGGTGTAGGCGACCTGCCCGGCATCATCGAGAAGCTGGACTACCTGCGGTGACTCAACATCGACGCCATCTGGATTTCGCCCTTCTACCCGTCGCCCATGGCCGACTTCGGGTACGACGTGAGCGACTACACCGGCGTGCATCCGATGTTCGGCACGCTTGATGATGCCGACCGCCTGATAGCCGAGGCTCACAGCCGTGGCATGAGGGTCATACTCGACTTCGTGCCCAACCACAGTTCGGACCAGCACCCGTGGTTCGTGGAGTCGCGCTCGTCCAGGAACAACCCTCGGCGCGACTGGTACATGTGGGCCGACCCCGCCCCGGACGGTGGGCCTCCCAACAACTGGTTGAGCGTGTTCGGCGGCTCGGCCTGGGAGTACGACGAGGCGACGGGGCAGTATTATTACCACCAGTTTCTCAAGGAGCAGCCCGACCTCAACTGGCGCAACCCTGACGTGGTCGAGGCGATGCACAGCGCCATGCGCTTCTGGCTTGACCGGGGCGTGGACGGCTTCCGGCTGGACGCGGTGTGGTTCCTCTATGAGGACCCGCAGATGCGCGACGAGCCTCCCGACCCGGACTACGTGCCGGGTGCCCCTCCGCACGAGTCGCTGCTCCACATCTACACCGAAGACTTGCCGGAGATGCACGACGCCATGCGGGCCATGCGCCGGGTGGTGGACGAGTATTCCGAGCGGCTGATGATAGGCGAGATATACCTGCCGCTGCCCCGCCTCATGCTCTACTATGGCGCGGCGCTAGATGAATGCCATCTCCCTTACAACTTCGGCCTCGTCTCCCAGGCCAAAGACTGGACCGTGGAAGTAGTGCGGCGGCTGGTTGAGGAGTACGAAGCCGCCTTGCCTGAAGGTGCCTGGCCCAACTGGGTGCTGGGCAACCACGACAGGCACCGCATAGCCTCAAGGACGGGGGAGGAGCAGGCGCGTGTTGCCCAGATGCTCCTGCTTACGCTGCGCGGCACCCCCACCTGCTATTATGGCGACGAACTCGGCATGACCGACGTGGACATACCGCCGGACAGGGTGCAGGACCCCTGGGGCATCAACGTGCCCGGCCAGAACCTGGGACGCGACCCTGAGCGCACCCCAATGCAGTGGGACGCAGGCGAGTACGCCGGTTTCTCCACAGTCGAGCCGTGGCTGCCCATCGCTCCTGATTACCGGACGGTCAACGTAGAGGTCCAGCAGCAAGACCCCCGCTCCATCCTCTGCATGTTCCAGGCGCTTACAGCCCTGCGCCGTGAGACTCCCGCCCTTTCCCTCGGCATCTACCGCACAATAGAGAGCGGCCAACCTGACGTATACGCCTACCTGCGCGAGCACGACGGCGACCGTGTGGTGGTGCTCCTCAACTTCGGTCCAAGCGATCACACCCTCGACCTCTCGGTACTCTCGGCGACCGGCCAAGTGCTTATCTCCACGGAGATGGACCGCACAGGGAACGCCAACTTGGACCCTTTCAAGCTGCGGGCGAATGAGGGAGTTGTGGTCAGGCTGGCAGACTGACTCATGCTGGGTACCGGGTGCACGCTCACTGAGGAACATTTCGCACCCAAGTAGCAACAGGCAAGACCAAAGCCTCTTCTGTCATCCTGAGCGTAGCGAAGGATCTCAGATGCTCCTCTTACCCCTGTGTTGGACATTCAACACCAGACCCTTGTTGCTCAAGATCCAACAGCATCCCTACTCACCTTCTTGAGATCCTTCGCTACGCTCAGGATGACAGGGTGGGGCTGTGGTCCCGCTGCTTGCTAATTGCTTCCCCAATGCCAAATCCCTGGCCGCCTGGCCCGCGTTAGTATTACTGTATAATGTGGGTGCAACGCTCTGTTAGGTCCGGTACTTGCTTCTATGTGAGTGGGCCACCAGGGCATGATACCCCCCGACGCAGTTGTCGAATACGAAGCGCCGATAGCTAGAAGCTCAAACCGATGCGTATCCTCGCGGTCGCCGACCAGGTGGAGCCACAACTCTATAACAACAACGTTCTTAAGTGGCTGGGCCCGGTCGATCTGCTGCTGAGCTGTGGCGACCTCCCCGCTGACTACCTGGAGTTTCTTTACAGCACTTTCAACGTACAGTTCATGCACGTAATCGGCAACCACTGTTACGTGCCGCACGACCCGATGACCAAGCAGTGCTCTCCCAGCAGCTACCCCGGCATCCTCAACCTTAACGGCAAGGTGGTGGAGCACGAGGGGCTGCTGATAGCGGGCGCGGAGGGCAGCCCCTTCTACAACGGCGGGCCGCACCAGTACACGGAGCAGCAGTTCACGCTGACCTTGCTGCGCCTGGTGCCCGGCCTGCTGGCGAACAAGGTGCGCACCGGGCGGTACCTGGACGTGCTGGTGACGCATGCCCCTCCACGGGGCATACACGACAACAATGACATAGCTCACCGAGGTTTCACCACCCTAAACGCGTTCATACAACGCTTCCGCCCCGCCGTCCTGCTGCACGGCCACACCCATCGCTACGAGCCTATGCTGCCCGTCTTCACAGACCTGGGCGCTACACAGGTGCTCAACGCGTACGGGCACGTGACGCTGCACATGGAACCGGCCGAGGGGCGAGCCGGGTGGCAACTTCAGACCGAGCTACTTCGCGGGGTCAAAAAATGGATGGTAACCTGAGGCAACATCAGCTCACCCAGATCGCGGCGCACGACTTCGAGCGCGCGCACCGCAAAGCTTTCATCAGCCAGCTAATCTCCTCCCTCAAGCGCGAGCCGAACTGGCTCCTCTCCTTCGAGGATGTCAAGGAAAAGCTGCCTCTCACGGGCCAGCATTACCGGGGCATCCAGCAGGTGCCTATCAGCGACATCGTGGGCAGCGTGGACCGCTATCACGACTTCAACCGCGCCTTCCTGCCCACGCAGACGCACACCCGCCCTCGCTGGGAGAGCGTCGACATCGCCGCCCTCAGCGACGTAATCCTGCCGCCCATACAGCTTTACAAGGTGGACAACGTTTACTTCGTGAAGGACGGCAACCACCGGGTGTCGGTCGCCAAGGAACGGGGGATGGACTACATCGACGCGGAAGTCATCGAGATGCCCACTACGGTGCACCTGTCGCCCACCACCGACCCGCGCGACCTGATAAAGCTGGGCGAGTACGCGCGCTTCCTGGAGCAGACCAAGCTGGACCAGCTAAGGCCCGGCATGCGGATAGACTTCAGCACCCTCGGTCGTTACGACGTGCTGATTGAGCACATCTCGGCGCACCGCTGGTACATGGGCATCGACCAGAACCGCCCCGTAAGCTGGGAGGAGGCGGTGCTCGACTGGTACGACAACGTCTACCTGCCTGTGGTGCACACGATACGCGACAACGACATCCTGCGTGGCTTCCCCGGCCACACCGAGGGCGACCTGTACCTGTGGATTATGGACCACCGATGGTACCTGCGCGAGGACACCGGCGTGGATGTAGGCGTGCGGACCGCCGCCCTCAGCTACGACGAGAAGTACGCAAGCTGGACCCGCAAGGTCTCCCGCAGTCTGCGACGGTTGCAGGAGGCCACCACACGGCCCCTGGTGCTTTCGGGGCAGGCGATTGCCCGTGCGATACGCGCCGGTGCCCATGCCGCAGCCGACGGGAGCGACGAGGCCGCACCGGAACATGGGCTGCTGGACCAGGAATCGTTCGCTCGCACGGAAGGGGTATAATTCATCCAGGTACGCTAGCGCATCACTAGCAGCTTTGGAGTTACGTAGTCCCAGAATAGGCATTTATTGACGAAGAACGATTGAGCCAGAGAATGAAGAGTGAAAGGCTCCCCGTTATTTACACCGCCATAAGCCTCGCTACTCTGCTGGTGGGGCTAATAATCGTGCTATTGCTAAGGCCCAGCCCTGTCACATACAACCCCCACAGCAGATACAATCCCCCTATCTCCACCAATCCCCCTATCTCCACGGAGCAGAGCACGATTCCACTTACGCGCGAAAGCCTCGGCAATTACACGGCATCTAATGCTAACGCTATAAATAGGGCGCAAGCCAGCCCGACAACGGTGCAAGCCAGCCCGACAATTGATAGCCCTAGTCCTGTCGTTTACCCCACGCTGGTACCGGTTGAGCCGTTGAGCCAGACCGTGGGTGGATATACCGTAACCTTGTACCCCATATCTGCTGATGCTAACCGGGTGGTCCTAACATATACGGTGCAAAGCTCGCAGCCGTTTCCGGACAATTTATCAATGTGCGAACCTCTGCCTGGGCAGGCTTCGCCTTGTGCCGGCTACACTCCCAGCCCCGTTGGCGGGACACCTTCACCAGTTCCGATCAAGCAACCCTATACACCTAAGCTAACTGACGTTACTGGTCGCATCCTCCACTGGACTCCCAGTCACCTGTCGCTGGAACAGGAGCTTGGCATCCCACCCGCCTCCGTGCTCGTCTTTGACTCTCGACTCTCACCTAAGCGGTTACCGGCAGAACTCAAATTGCACCTGACCCTTGATGTCGCCAGGGTCTCGGTGCCGCAAGCCGAGGGTGGTGCCGTAATGCGTGAGGTCAAGGGGCCTTTCATCTTCGATTTCACCTTGCCTGTTGACCCCTTACGACGTATCGCGGACCTAAACCAGGTGGTTACTACAAATAGGGGCGATAAGATTACTCTAACACGTGTGATTGTGACACGGCACCACGTGCGCGTACTCTGGCGAGTGAGAAAGTCCGCCGGTTCGGAGCGTCCCCAAGCTACTGAGGTGCCTGGGTTTGCCCCGTTAGGCTGGTACGATTGCTGTTATCTACGGCTGGAGGTTGGGGGTAAATCTGCTTATTTTAAGAAGGCAGAAGGACCATCAACTAGCCAAGACGATGTAGCAGCTGCATCCGTCCTGGCTGAGCAAGGTGACTGGACAATCTCTGCATGGTACTATTCAACCTGGACAGGAGGCAGGATCGAGCGGGACTGGCCGGGCGCGGTGTTCCGTTTTACGATGCCACCTGCTATTGAGTCCCTACAGCCATAACGCGGAGATAATCCAGACCTCACGCCGCTTGTAGGAGGCCAGCAAGCGGCCGCTGCCCTGCTCCTATAACCTCATAGCCTAGCCACAAATTACCTCCCTCAGTAGCCACCCCCCGTTACAGGACTACAACCCTCTTGTCAGCTTCAGTAACATTGTGTATAATTTCACATATAGAAGCAGTGGGCGGCTTTACGCAAACTCTTGCTTTCCCGCCTGCGTAATATAGCTGCTCATCATACAAATGCCCTTTACATCCGGAGGTTACAAATAGATGGATTTCCTTACGCGGTTCTCGCTGCGCAAGGCCCCCATCATCTTTATGGTGATGGCCCTTGTGGTGTTCGGCGGGTGGACGGCCACGCAGCAGCTCAAGAGCGAATTGCTGCCCAACATAGACCTGCCGGTGCTCAGCGTGGTGACCATATACCCCGGCGCGGCCCCGGACGACGTGCGCCGCGACGTTACCGAGCCTATCGAGAAGGTCCTCGCGGGCAGCGCCAACCTCAAGTCCGTTAGCTCCACTTCCAGCGATAGCGTGTCGTTCGTCACGGCCCAGTACGAGTACGGCACCAACATGGAGAAGACCCAGCAGACGATACAGGAGTCGGTGAACCGCCTGACCTTGCCTGCCCAGGTCCAGCGCCCCAACGTGGGCCGCTTCAACTTTCAGGACATCCCCGTGGTGGCCTTCACCATCAACACCGAGGCGGAGGGCGAGGACGCGCTGGCTAACCTGCGCCGCGAGGTCGAGGAGAAGATCGTCCCTGAGCTAAAGGCCATCAACGGCGTGAACTCCGTCACGGTGGCGGGTGGCGGCGAAAAGCAGGTGATTATCACCTTCGACGCCGCGAAGCTCCGGGAGAACGGCCTTACCGCTTCGCAAATTACCGGCATCTTGCAGGCTAACAACATCTCCTTCCCCACGGGGCAGGTGGTGGACAACGGCCAGTCGATCCCGGTGCGCGTGACCAACCAGTTCAACGCCGTCGAGGACCTGCGCGGTCTGGTAATACGCCCCGCCATACCCGCGCAGGCAGGTGCGGGTCAGGGTGCAGGTGCTGGGGC
>JALZHI010000073.1 GCA_030913985.1 Chloroflexota bacterium
GGACTGGCATCACAACTCGTCGCTAAGGACGGCAGCGTGCGCCCCCTGGAAGCTACCGTACCCGGTGCCGGTCGGAGTGCGTCCACGCTCGGTGCGTACGATGAGGTTTCCGGTCACAATGTGCCCGCAGTCTTTACCGAGTGGATGGCACAAACGGGTACTGTACTACAGGGAGGGCGACTGGCGCAGGGTAGGCTCATGGACCCTCTGTTCGTGCTCGGTAGGCCCATAACCGAGGCGTACTGGGCCGATGTGCTGGTGGCGGGAGCGCCCGCGCGAGTCCTGGTGCAACTGTTCGAGCGCAGGTCGCTCACCTACAACCCGGCCAACCCTCCACAGTGGCAGGTTGAGATGGCGAACGTGGGCCGCGCCTACTACGACTGGCACTATGGTGGCGCGGCTCCCGACCCGGCTATTTCGGTGCAAGTGACGCCCTCCGGAGTGCGGGTTCGTGGCTGGAACTGGCTCCTTCGCGGGCCTAACCTGTATATAGGAGATCGCTTAGGCGGACGAGTGGCCGGTCCGTTTGGCCCCATGCCCGAAAAGACCGGGATTTTCAGTGTGCTCCTTCCAGTGGACGAGCTTCTGGAAAAGGCTCTGCTCTCAGGTGACCGCTTGTTCGTCGCCGCTGGCTATGTAGATGGCACAACTGCTCTTCCGCTGGTTGGCAAAATCCCCATCGGCGACACTGTTGTGGAGGGGATGCTGACAGCCATACACCCAGGTCCATACGGTGGTTCCTATTTGGTATTGATAAAAGCTGATACCGGTAAGGAGTGGCAGGTATCTCTCTATCGGGACGTGACGACTGTTCTCTACAGCGAAGGAGGCGAAGCACAGGTCGCACAACTGGCGAGCGGTGAGTACGTCCGCGTGGAAGGCAGGATGGGTGGCAATCTTATCGCGAGAACGATTCGTCTCATGTCACTTTCGCAAACCGGGGCGCAACTGGGCTATGAGTTGGCCCCGTCAGGACGCGCTATGCGATTGAGCGGCACCAACTGGCCTCCAGGCCGCGACATATTATTCTCAGTGCGGCCATTCCTGGGTGACGCAGGTGTGCTCCTTGGCTCCGCACGGTCCGACAGCAGAGGGAACCTGGCGGCTTCGTTTGAGCTGTCTGCTTCGCGATTTTTTTCCGAGCCACTGTGGCTGTTCGGGCAGGTCCAACAACAGGGTCGGCTGGTGGCGCAGGTGGCAGTGCTGTTCCAGCCCGGCGACGATGCGTATAAAGCTAGAGACCTTGCTTCACTGACTTTGCTCGGCAGCGCGGGGGAGCAAATGGGAGAGGTGGGTAGCCATTGTCACGTCGGGAAGTGCGAGGATGTTGAGGGCGTGCCGGTGCCGGGAGATATGCTGCCCGTAAAGGCGGGTGAGGTGCTGGGCCTGCGGTCCCAGAGCGGGCCGGACCGCCATTTGGGACTCGTGCCACAACGGTTCACCGCTCAACTTTACGCTTACCCAAGCCAACCCGAGCGCGAGGGAACCATCATAGATGATACCTACTACTTCAGTCCCAAATCGCTTCCGGTCTTCTCCACCGGCGAAGTGCCCGGCAGGCCGTTCAGCGTGTCCCTGCCTGCTACCTTGACCGGTGGTCACTACTATTTGCTGGTGAGCGTCGTGTGGTCTGAGGGAGCAGCGCAACGCGAGGAGGCGGTCTATGGCTTCGCGCTCCAATTGCCGCGTCAAGAACCGCCATTGTCCAGATGAACAAGGGGCCTCGGTTAGGAGGTCCCTTGTTCATCGTACTTGCTTCTATTCCTGCTAAACCGGGTCACCGTCCGGCTGCAAGTACTTATCGAACCAGCCCGCGATGTGTTGCAGCCGCTCGACTCGCAAGGTGGGCTTGCCGCTGCGGGAGATATCGTGCCCGCCCGATGGGAAGCGCACCATCTTCACCTCGCGCTTGAACACCTTGAGGGCCGTGTACATCTGGTCGGCCTGCTCGATGTTGCAGCGCAGGTCGTCTATGGCGTGCGTGATGAGCAGGGGCGTGCGTATTTGCTCGGCATAGGTGACGGGCGAGCGCTCCAGGTAAAGCTGGCTGCGCTTGTACGGGTCGCCTTCCATCTCGAAGTTCCACAGCCGCCAGGTGAAGTCGCCGCTGCCCCAGGCGCTGTGCAGGTTCGACACCATGCGGCTCGCCACGGCTGCCTTGAAGCGATGCGTGTGCCCTACTATCCAGCCCGTCATGTAGCCGCCATACGAGCCGCCGGTCACCCCCAGCCGCTCCTCGTCTATGAAGCCCATGCCCACGACGTGGTCCACGCAGGCCATGATGTCTTCGTAGTCCACGCCGCCCCAGTCGCTGATAATCGCATCCGAGAAGGCCTGGCCGTAGCCCTGGCTGCCCCTCGGATTGGTGTAGAGCACGACATATCCCCTGGCTGCTAAGACCTGGAACTCGTGGAAGTACGGGTAGCCATAGGAGGTGTGCGGGCCGCCGTGTATCTCCAGCACCAGGGGGTATTTCTGCGCCGGGTCGAAACCGGGCGGACGTAGAATCCAGCCCTCCACCGTGATGCCGGGCGCGGTCTCCAACTCAAACTGCTCGGGCCTGGCTATCTGCAACTGCGGGACGATATCGGCGTTCACGTCCGTCAGCCGGCGCTCGTCTCCGCCATGTGCCGCGTAATAGAGGTCGTTAGGAGTGTTCCAGTCGGTAGCCACGAACACCAGCCCGTCGGGACCGACCGAGAAGTTGAGCACTTCTCGCTCCCCACCTACCACTTGCGTCACCTCGCCGCCCGCCGTTGGCACCGAAAATACCTGGCACGCGCCGCCGTTTGTCACCATGAAGTATACAACCGAGCCATCCGCGTTGAGTCGAGGGCGTAGCTCACCGGCAGCGGAGCGCAGGTCGGAGTTGACGATGTTGGCGGCGGACCGGTCGAAGTTCTCCGTCAGCCGGTTCTTCATACCCGTGAGGGAGATGGTCCACACCTGCTCGTTGGTGGAGAAAGCGGCCTCCAGGATGCGGCTGTGGGCAAACACGACGAAACCGCTACCGTCCCGCAGCCACTCCATGTTGCCGATGTGGCAGTCGTGGTCCGTGACGCGCCGCTGCTCGCCTGCTGCTCCCGACTCATCAATGGGCAGCACGAAAATGTCCTGGATGTTGAAGTAGTCGGCGTCGGCCTCCTGGTTGGCAAGGAATGCCAGTTGGGTGCCGTCCGGCGACCAGCGGGGCACGGCGGCGTTCCAGTCGCCCTCCGTTAGCTGTTTGGGGGTGCCGCCCTTGCTGGGCACTATGAACAGGTGCTGCCGCCGCTCCAGCATGCCCGCGCCGTCGGCCTTGAAGTGCACCCAGGTGACTTCCTTTGCGTGGTCGCCCTTGTCGTCGGCTCCTGCCTCTTCGTCGCTGTCTTCTTCCCACTCGCCCGCGGGAAGGATAGCGCCCGGCAGACCTTCTTCGCCAGTGTAGCCCGGCTCCCTGGCCTCGCTGTCGCCGTCCGAACTACCTTTCGACTTGCCGTTGCTACCGTCTTTGCCCTCGGCAGCACGCCGCTTGTCCTCTTCGTTATCCACAGGCGCGACAAATACAATCCACCTGCCGTCGGGCGACCACACAACGTCCGTCACGGCGTGCTTGCTCTTAGTAAGTTGCCGCGCCTCGCCGCCACCGGCCCGGATTACCCACGCCTGCGGTTTGCCCGACCGGGTGGATATGAAGGCTAATTGCTCGCCGTCGGGCGACCACCGGGGATAGTAGTCGCGCTTGTCGCTGCCGGTGAACTTCACAGGCTCGCCACTACCATCCAGGGGTAGCAGCCAGATGTTCGAGGCGTAGTCGTTCTTCTTCTTGCGGAGCCGTGTCTGTACGTAGGCAACCCTGCTGCCATCGGGGGAAACTTGCGGGTCGGAAAGCAACCTGAAGCGGTAAAGGTCCTCAATTTCGACCTTCCGCGTGGTGGCCGTGCTTGCGTCTCTAGTGTCGTCAGGTGCCAAAGCTACACTCCTCTAGCGCAGAATGGCACAGTATAACATAAGACAATTATCTTAGTAACACGTAACGCGTAACACGTAAGGGTGCAATAAGTGACAAAGCGGCTCACAGGGGTACATAGTCCCTGGAGCCGTTTTACGTGTTACGCGTTACGTGTTACGTGTTACGAGCTACTACCGCAAGCAATCGAGCACGCTCGCCAGGAGGGCCATGCGGATGTAGAGGCCACTTTGGACCTGGCGGAAGTAGTAGGCGCGGTCGTCGCTGTCCACCTGCTCAGGAATTTCGTTGACGCGGGGCAGGGGGTGCATGACGATCATGTCCTGGCGGGCCTGGCTGAGGAGCATCGGGTCCACCACGTAGGTGTCGCGGGCGGCCAGATATTCCTGGGCGGCGTTGAGGTCGGCCAGCGGGCGCAACGTGTCGCGGCGTGCGGCATCGAGGGATTCCTGGGGCAGGCCGTATATCTTGGCGGACAAGTCTTCCATCTGCTGGGCGACGAAACGCTCCCGCTGTACCCTGGTGACGTACAGCACGTCTACCTGCTGTATCGCTTCCTGGAGGTCCTGCGTCTCAGTGACGGGCATCTCGCGCGAGCGGGCGAATTCGATATACTCCGGCGGCATGGAAAGGCTGTCGGGCGCGATGCACACGACGTTGACGTGGCAGCGGTCTATCGCCAGCAGCTTGATGAGCGAGTGCACCGTGCGCCCGTTGCGCAGGTCGCCTACGAAGCCAATCGTCAGCCCGTCTATGTCCCTGCCGAAGCGGTCCTTGATCGTGTAGAGGTCTAGCAGGGCCTGGGTGGGGTGC
This sequence comes from Chloroflexota bacterium, assembly GCA_030913985.1. GTDB lineage: Bacteria > Chloroflexota > Chloroflexia > QHBQ01 > JADMIH01 > JADMIH01. Next base: position 4,763 of record JALZHI010000073.1, read on the forward strand.
TCGCCTATGCCGTCTCCGGCGTTGATGATGGGCGCGGGGCTGTGCATGGCGAGGCGCAGGGCGTCCGAGGCTGAGGCCGCTTCCCTTGCGGCCCCACGCTGGGGGTGGCGCAGCACGATGGCGTCGGAGTAGCAGGCTATCGTCTTGATGGTGTCGTGGAGGCTCTCGCCCTTAGTTACAGACGAGTAGTGCACGCCGCCCGCCGTGGTGATGACCCGCCCGCCCAGCCTCTGCGTGGCGGCCTGGAACGACAGGTCGGTGCGGGTGGACGCCTCGTAGAAGACGTTCGCCACGATCTTGCTAGCCAGCAGCGGCTCCACGCGACCGTCGGCTACCTGCCGGTCCATCTGCTGTGCGAGGGCGAACAGCGCCTCAAGCGTCTCAGGGGTAAACTGCTCTACGGTAAGGATGTGCTGGAACGCCAGGCTCCTGAGCGCCCCCTCGGTTGCCGAGTAAGTTGCCGCCATTGTGTATCTCCTAACGGATTTTGGTCGCTGAGTATCGCCGCGTCTGAACGCCGGATGGATTATAGCACGGCCCAATAGAGGCGGCAAAAGTGGAAAACAAAAAGGAACAGGGGCCTCTGCTACAGGCCCCTGTTCCCTATTCCGTATAGCCGAAACCGTACAGCTGAAACCGTTAGCTGGTCCGGTTGGTGTCGTCGCCGTAGCCCGAGCCGGTTGTACCGGTACCGCCGGTGCCAGTGGTGCCGTAGCCCGAGGTGCCCGTGCCGCCGGAATAGCCGGACGCATCCGTGCCGCCCGTGCCACCAGTGTAGCTGGTGCCTGTTCCGCCGGTGTAGCCCGTGCCGGTCGTGCCGGTCGTGCCGCCGCTGTAGCCGGTCTGGCCGCCACCTTCGATGCCTTCTTCGACGTTCTCACCGGCACCGGCACCCACGCCGCCACCGATGGCAGCGCCTGCGGCAGCACCAATGGGTCCGCCTACCGCGCCGCCTACAACAGCGCCACCGACAGCGCCAGCCGCGCCGCCCGTGCCCGCACCGGCATTGTCGTCGTCGCCTTCAGCCGCGTTAGCAGCGCCAGCGCCACCAGCGGCACCCAGGCCCGCGCCTACAGCAGCGCCAACCGGGCCACCCACGAGGCCGCCCACGATTCCGCCGCCCACGGCACCGGCACCCGCGCCCATGCCCTCATTGGTCTTGTCGTCGCCACCGCTCGAATAGTCGGTGCCGCCAGTAGCATAGCCCGAAGTGCCGCCGTAATTGGCGTCACCCGTGTTGGCGTAGCCGCTGGTGCCACTGTAATTGGCGTCGTTCGCGTAGGTAGTACCGCCACCCGTGCCGCCTGCGTAGTTGTCATCGCCTTCGACAGCGTCACCGACGGCATCGCTGGTAGCCTTACCCGCCGCGCCGCCGACCGCAGCGCCAATCGCGCCGCCAGCCGCCATGCCTACAGGGCCGCCGATGGCACCCAGGGCCGCGCCTGTCGCCGCACCCGCGCCACCACCGGCGGTCGCGCCAGCCGCGTCGCCAGCGTCGTCGCCTTCTGCCGCGCCACCCGCGAGAGCGCCAGCCGCGCCGCCTACGGCAGCACCTATGCCCACGCCCAGGGGACCGGCCACCACGGCACCAATACCGGCACCGGCAGCAGCACCGGCAAGACCGCCGGTCGCCTCGGCCGCCACGCCTTCATTATCGTCGCCACCACGAGCGCGCACGTTTGCGCCGCTCTGGTTGAGGATGTCGTCATTTCCGCCGGGGACAGTTCTAATCTGGTCGCTGCCCTCGGTGGTGCCAGTAGCGCCGTAAGCGCCGCCCTGGTTGCGTACGTCAACCGCGCCGTACTGGTTGAGCACGGACTGCGCCGCGGACGCCTGGCCGTCAGGCACTGTGGCCGTCACGAGCACGCCGCCACCGGCTACGCCCGCCTCGTACAGGGTCGCCTCTTCTTCGGGCACACCGGCGTCAACCAGGGCACCCACGAGGCCGCCCGCTGCGGCACCGATACCGGCACCTGCAAGCGTGGTCGCGAGCGGTCCGCCCGCCGCGATGGGGCCAATACCCGGTATGGTTAGAGCGCCGACACCCACGAGCAAGCCCGCAAGCCCGCCAAGCAGGCCGCCGCCCACCGCACCTGTGACCGCGCCACCCGCGCCGCCATCGCCGTCGCCGTCAGTCGTGACCGTGGTGTCGCCCTCGGCGGCACGCATCGCTACGCTGATGTCTTCCGTCGGGATATTCATAGCGCGAAGCTGCTCGACAGCGCTCTGCGCCTGGTCTCTCGTTTCAAACAATCCAACTACTGTAGCCATTCGAATGTGACCTCCTAATGAATGTTCAAAGTCCCAATTTTCGCTTTCCCACCACCTTTGTTACACGCGCCTCGCGTGAACGGTGGCACACTTAGAGGAGCAATAGACGTGCCAGCGGCCGTAAGTTGGCTATAGGCCATTAGTACTATGCTACCTGACCCGCTACCTGCCCCTCGCCACACCCGGCAGGTTCATCAGACGCCTGCGCGGGCTGGGGTGGCCCACTCCCACGCGCCCGTATCGCCTGGGCAGCAGGCCGCGCTTCTGCGTTCGTGGGAAGGCCACGCTCAGCACGTCCTCCATCGTGTCCGCCGTGACGATTTGCAGGTCTTCCAGCAGTTCCGGCTGTATCTCGTCCAGGTCGCGGCGGTTCTGGGTCGGGAGCACTATCTTGCGCACCCCTGCCCTCCGCGCGGCCAGCACCTTCTCCTTGATGCCGCCCACCGGTAGCACCCGCCCCCTGAGGGTTATCTCCCCGGTCATAGCAAGCTCGCTTGAAACAGGCGTTTTGGTCAGCAGCGACACCAGGGCCGTGGCGAGCGAGATACCGGCGGAGGGGCCGTCCTTGGCGACCGAACCCGACGGGATGTGCAGGTGGATGTCGTGCCGGTCGTAAAAGGTGGGGTCTATGCCAAGCTCCTCGGCGTGCGCCCGCACCCACGATAGTGCGGTCTGGGCCGACTCGCGCATCACCTCGCCAAGCTGTCCCGTTATCGTGAGCGTCTTGCCGCCGGGCATCAGCAGCGCCTCGATGTGCATGATGTCGCCGCCTACAGGCGTCCAGAAGACCCCGGTGACCACCCCCGGCTCGTCCGTCGCTGAAGGCTCTTCGGGCAGGTAGCGGGGCGTGCCCAGCACCTCCGCTATGAAGTCGGGGTCTGCGATCACAGCACTGTGTTGGGCACCGTGCTCGGCTAGGGTCGTCGCGACCCTGCGGCAGACGGTGGCGATTTCGCGCTCAAGCTGGCGCACGCCCGCTTCCTGGGTGTAGCTCCTGATGATTTCCAGCACCGCCTCCGGCTGCCACTGCACGTCCTGCTCGGTGAGGGCGTGCCATTCCATCTGCCTGGGTATGAGGTGACGCAGCGCTATCTCACGCTTCTCTTCCTCGGTGTAGCCGGAGATGCGAATCACTTCGAGGCGGTCGCGCAGGGCCTCCGGCACCGGGTCCATGTTGTTGGCCGTGGCGACGAAGAATAGGCAGGAAATGTCGAACGGCACCTCGACGTAGTGGTCCACGAACTCCCGCTGCTGCTCCGGGTCCAGCACGTCGAGCAGGGCCGCGGTAGGGTCGCCACCCCCCGAAGGCTTGGCCGCCAGCTTGTCTAGCTCGTCCAGCATCATCACGGGTTGCGCGCTGCCCACCCTCGCCAGCGATTGCACGATGCGGCCCGGCATGGCTCCCAGGTACGTACGGCGGTGCCCTCTCACTTCCGCCTCGTCGCTCACCCCGCCCAGCGAAATGCGCACGAAGGGCCTGTTCAATGCCTCGGCTATGGAGCGGCCAAGGGAGGTCTTACCCACTCCCGGCGGTCCCACCAGGCAGAGCACCGGCTGGCGCGGCGGGTCCTGGTCAACGGTGTCCCCGCCGCAGTCGTCTGCACACTTCGCCCGCTGCTTCCTGAGCTTGCGCACCGCCAGGTACTCGATGATGCGCGCCTTTACCTCCTGCAAGCCGAAGTGGTCCCGGTCGAGGATGGCCCGCGCCCCGTCAAGCTCGAAGTCAGGCTCTTCGTCCACGCGCCAGGGCATATCGGCCAGCCACTGCAAGTAGGTGCGCACCATGTTGTAGTCGGGCGAGCTTGGCGTGAGCAAACTCAGTCGCTCTAACTCCCTCTCCGCCTGCTTCATCGCCTGTGGCGAGAGTCCCGCCGCCGTGATGCGCTTCTCCAGGTCGGCCCTGTCTATGGCCGTCTGGTTGAGGCCGTAGGGGCGGGGCGCTTCGGACGCGGAGGGCGAATGCGTCTCGCCGCCTGCCTGCCGGTTCGCCTTGAGTTCCTGCACCTTGTTCAAATAAAGCAGCACCTGCGACAGCTTGAGATGCGCCCCTTCCGCCTCCAGTATCGCCTGCTTCGCCTGCGCCGATATAGGAATCGTGGCGGCGACAAGGTAAGCGAGGTCGAGGGGTTCGGTCGTCTCTTCCAGGATGGGGAGCATTTGCTGCTCGGCGGGGGTGCCTGCGAGCACGGCGGCATAGGCGTGGTGCGCCTGCTCGAACAGGTTAGCCACGCCCTCGGCCTGCGTTTGTTCCTCCGGCAGGCTCTCTACTATAGCGGCGGCGTACGGCTCGTACTGCACGATGCGGCGCAGGACCACCCGCTCCAACCCCTCGGCCTGGAACTCAAGCAGGTCGTCCGGTCCGGGGCGCAGGTCCGCCATGCGGGCGAGGGTGCCCACCGGGTACAGGTCGGTGCCTGTGGGGCCGTCCGCCGCGTCCTCGCGTTGGAGGAACATGGCGACGTACCCGCCCGACTCCTGGGCGGCAGCCGCCAACTGCTGTGCGTGCTCCCCGCTTAACGCCAGTGGGTAGACCGATCTTGGGAAGATTACATTATCGCTGAGTGGAAGAAGTGGAACTTTCCTGGGTGATGCCTGGTCATTACTGCCTTGGGGTTCTGCGGTTCCACGTTGGGGAGTAGTCGCCGGACCTTGTTGGTCCCTCTCCGGCGTGGGCGATACCATTGGGTTCACCTCATTTCTGGTGGTGCAATCCACAGGATGAGGCCAGGCTCAGGTCAGTAGTGGGTCGAGGCAAGTTGGCGCCCGGCCACTTGGTCGTCGGCGCTGTAATGTGCAACTAGTGTGCCACTACGGGACGATGGACGATGGACGATGGACGATGGACGATAGGAGACGGAGACGAAAACGCAAAGACGCAAAGAACGCAAAGGACGCGCAAAGGGGATGAGGGTTGGCTACCGGCCATCAACTCAAAACTCAAAATTCAAAACTCACAACTTGTACATCGTCCATCGTCCCTCATCTATCGTCCATCGTCCGCTCGCAAGAGCACCCGCAGGGTCTGGATGTGTCCCCGGTGCTCGGCTTCGTGTTGGATGAGGTGGTGCAGCACCCATTCGGGGGTGACATCGTATTGGCCGGGGAAGTGCCTGGGGCGGCGGAAGTCCTCCAGGGTCATAGCTTTGAACTCCTCCAGCAGAGTGTCGCGGATCGTCTGGAGGCGCTGTAGGTGCTCTTCGAGGGGAACGCCTTGTAGCAAGGATAAGTGGCGCTGCTCGTCACGGGCGTCGAGGGGGAACAGGGCTTCTATATCGGGTGGGATGGGGCGGTTCTCCAGCGCCTCCGCGTAGAGCCAGTCGGCCTCGATGAGGGCTATGTGGTAGAGCAGCACGGCGATTGTGTTGTCAGCGCCGGGCGGCTTGGTATCCAGTTCGGCTCCCGTGAGTCCCTCAAGGCTCTTCAGCGTGCGGTCGCGGGTGTCCTGCAAGGCCCAGAGCCAGCGTCCCACCTCAGGGTCGTAGCCATGTAGGGGCACGTTGCGCAGATCGTGGTATTCGTCGCTCACCAGTTCTTACCTCATACCTTCCGAAGCCCACTCCATTCGGGTTGAGCTATTCTTTCTTGTTGTGTCGTGGAACTACAGACCCAGCACCTGGCGTATACACCAAGCCCAGCAGCCGGACTTGCCACTGGGCTTGGTTATTTTCATGCGCTATCTGGCGGATGGCGCTCTACGCGATAGGTCCGCTCCATTTTCCGGTGCTGTCGCGCTCGAAGTATGCCAACTTATCTCCAATCCGCGCAACCACTTGTAGGATAGCGTTCTCTGCGTCGGTGTAGAAGTCGTACCCGTGGATAGGCTTGAGTGCGAGAGCAACGCCGTCCACCTGTCCCACACTCTGACCGAAAGGTGTAGGTCCGCTCCACGGCGAAGTAGTCGTCTCGCGCGAGAAGTAGGCCATTCCACCTTTCGCCAGGGGTACCACCAGATGGATAAGATCGATCTCCACGGTCCACGCTTCAAGCAGAGCTGGGTTGCCCGATACCTCGGTGTCGGTGGCGAAGTACACAGGCCCCTTCCAGGGGGAATCTGGACCTGCATTGTCACGCGAAAAGTACGCCAACCTGTTCCCTTTGCGCGCTACCACTTCAAACATGCGTGGGCCGGTACGCGGTGTCTGTAGGATAGCAACAGCGTCGAACTGCCCCTCGTTTTGGGCGAATGGTGTGGGCTTACTCCACGTGTAAGGTATATCACTGTTGGTAGTGTTGTTGCGCCAGAAATGCGCCAGTCCGCCTGCTGCCAGGGGAACCACCACGTCAAGGGTTCCGTAGCTGTCGTTAAGACCCGGAAAGCTTTCGCCCATACCGCCGGTGCTTTCAACGAGGCCGGGAATGCCCGATACGCCGCTACCAATGTTGGTGGGAGGCGCCCACCCGGGAGATCTGGGGTCGCCCTGCACGTGCGCTAATCTGTCCCCGACGCGGAATACGACTTCAAGGTGGTACCCCATGTCGACGATGCCCTGGATCATTGCGACGCCGCCAACCTGCCCTTCGTCCTTAAGGATGATTGTAGGCCCATTCCACTGTGTAGTGTTTTCTATGAGCCAGTAATGGCCCAGTCCACCCGCCGCCAGGGGTACCACCACTTCATGACTGTTTATAGGAGCGGCAAGAACCCGAACGAGCGCGGGGTTGCCCGACACGCCGCTAGCGAAGGACGGAAACGGGGGGGCGATTGCATCTTCTGGCCCCGCTCCTCCCTCCTCTATTTCTTCGAAGCAACTGGCGGGATTGGTTGTACCGAACACCTGCACCCAGTAGTGAGTATATCCGCTTTCCTGTCGTGTCTGGCCAAGTCGCTGTGCATAGCCAATGCCAATATCTGTATAGCAGGGCATGAGCATATTTTCCTTATGGCCCATGGTACTCGTCATCCAGCCATTAATGGCGCGCTCCGGATCGTCATAGCCACGGGCGACGTTCTCTGCTACCAACCCTGGGTTGCCGGCACCTGGGTAGCCAGCCGCGTCCGTCCGCGCTTTCAGGTTAGAGCCATTGCTGCCTTGATGTGGGTTCTTGACGCTTTCTTGCCACCTGTTGCAAGCTAGGTCCTCTGCATGCGCTTGGGCAGCTTTCGTCAACGCGTCGTTGAGCCTTAGCGGCAGGGTCTTTACTGACGCGCCTTGCTTGTCGTTCTTAGCGGCGATGGCACGCTGGTCGTTGGTCAGTTTTAGGACCTGGGACACGTATTCGTCATTGGTGGACATGGGACAGCCGGTCGGCTTTGGCACAAGGACTGTACTGTCCCGGAAGGTCTCGACAGCCTCCGCTGTCAGGGAGGCCATTACCGGCGGATCTAGCGCCCACTCAGTGGTTGGCTCCCCAGAGGAGGGCGCTGTATCTGTTGCATCGGCGGACGGTGTTCCACCACCCGAGTCGGTTAGCAACCTGCTAATGACATACGTGAAGATCATGATGAAAAGTTGGGTAAACCAGACACGAAACATCTCATTCCTCCTGTGTACGAGTATCACTGCCTTCGTGAGGAATATCAGAGCCGGCACGTACAGTTATGCACCAGCTAGATAAAAAGGTCGGTACATCTTCACCTCCTTCGAAGTTCATGCCTTTCTGGTATACGAAGGAGCTATGATCCCCACTACATCTGCAAAAGCGTATCTTTTGGGTCGTTCTTGGGCAATAGGATAGCTACTCCCTCTCCAAAGGCAGAGCGAGCAAGGCCGGTTATTTATGCGCAAAAGAAACCGCCTGTACAAGGCGATTATTCCTGCATGCCGTAATTATACACCACGAGTCAATAGAGGTAAGCTTAACAATTCGCTGGCTATTGCCCGGCATCCAACCTGAGTCACATTCTTGCAAGAGGCTCTGCTATACTTGCCAGAAACTCTATTATCGACGCACAAAATAGTGCGTATTTACTTGACCCACAATCCCTACGTTGTGGGTCAAGCAGTTCGCTTATACCGCCACCGCCTCTTCGTCCTCCGTCTCGACTGCTGTTTCGTCGTACGCGTAGCCCGAGTAGCCCCCGTGGCCGTGCCAGAGGAGCTTCATCTCGTCGCAGGTGAGCAGCAGGTCGTCCAGCTTGCCGCTTGCCTCGATCCTGCCGTCCTTGAGCACGATGATGTTGTCGGCTTGTCGCAGGGCGGCCCGGCGGTGGGACACCACCAGGCACGTAGCCTGCCTCTGCTCGAACAATCGCTCCCACAGCACGCGCTCGGTGTCCACGTCCAGCGCGCTGGAGAGGTCGTCAAAGACGAGTAGCTCGGCATCGCGCACGAACATGCGGGCGGCTGCCGCGCGCTGCACCTGCCCACCCGACAGCCTCACACCCTTCGGCCCGACGAGCGTATCCAGGCCGATCTCCATAGCGGCCACGTCCCTCTCCATCACCGCCAGGTGCAACGCGCCTTTCAAGTCCACCTGCTCTGCGGGGAGGCCCATGAGGATGTTGTCCCTGAGAGTCTCGCTGAACAGGCGCGGCACCTGGGGAGTGTACGCGCTGCGGGGCGGCACCAGGAACGATGCCGGGTCCTCCACACGCCGGCCGTTCCAGACGATCTCGCCGCTGTCGAGGGGCACCAGTCCAAGTAGGGCCTTCAGCACGGTAGTCTTGCCCGATCCTATGCGCCCCGTTACCACGGTGAACGAGCCGCGTTCCACCCTGAAGCTCACGTCCTCGATGCCGCGCTGGCTGCCGGGGTACTTGTAGCTCAGGCCGCGCGCTTCCAGCGTTTCCAGGGTGTGCTGGGCAGTCTTAGGTGTGAACTCAGGTGCCGGAGGCTCGTGGTTGAAGTATATGCGACCGCCTGTCACGAGGTCCTGCGGTTTGGTGCCTTCCAGCACCGACCCCATACGCTCGACCGACACCTCCGTCTGCTTGTACTTGGCCCACAGCCTGCCGATCCAGCGCGGCACGGAAGTCACCATGCCCAGGTAGCTCACGAACAGAGCGAAGTCGCCCACGGTGAAGCTGCCCGCGCGCAACGACTCGGCGGCCACGATTACGATGAGACCGGTGCCGATGTTGACGGTGTTGGCGTTGAAGGAGTCGATAAGCTGTGTCAGCAGGCTGTCCATGAGGGCTGCCTTGCGCCGTTTCTCGTTCAGCACCCGCAGGTGGGAGAGCACGTCCTGCTCCGCCGAGGCCACCTTTATCGCCTGGATGCCGCCGAACATCTCACCGATGGCCCCGGTGACTCGCGCGGTGGCCTCGCGGTTCATCTTGCGGGACTTCCTGAGCAAGGCGCTCATGGCGTTGGCCGCGAGGATTACCACCACCAGGGGCAGCAGCACCAGGGCCGTAATCGTCCAGTTGATAGAGAACATGATGCCCAGGGCCACCAGCGTGACCAGCCCCTGCCCGGTCGAGTCGAACCAGTTGTCGATGTACATCAGAACGTGCTCCACGTCGTCCCGGAAGCGGTTCACGGTTTCGCCGGGGGCCTCCTTGAGCACTCTCGCGCCCGGCCCGCTCACCAGCCACTGCATCATGTTCTTGCGCAGCATCGCGTGGCCCGAGTACCAGAACACCGACCACTGATCGATGCCGAGCCACAACGCACCCATGTTGACCGCGCCCACGATAACGCTGAGGGCGACCAGGGTCCAGATGGTGAGTCCCGCCTGCTCGCCGCTGCTGAGCGCATCGAAGAAGGCCTTCATAATGAGGCCGGTGATTAGTGGTATGCCGAAGAACACGGTCCAGATGACCGTGTTCAGCATGTATAGCCAGAACCGGAAGCCTATTACGCTTGCCATTACTCGCCAGGTTTTCACGCCAGTACCTCCTCCAGGCCCGTCCTCAACAGTTGGCTGAAGTGGGACCGGGGATTGTTAGCCAGTTCGAGGCGGGGGCCGTGTTCCAGCACCCTGCCATCCTCAAGTACCATGATTTCGTCGGCCCTCTGCACGGTCGCAAGCCGGTGCGCGATGATAATGCCCGTGCGGTTTTGCAGCAGCTTGTCCACGGCCCGCTCTATCAGCCTCTCGGTGGCAGGGTCGAGTCGGGACGAGGCTTCGTCCAGGACAACCACGCCGGGGTCGCGCAGGAAGATGCGGGCGAAAGCCAGCAACTGCGCCTCCCCCGCCGACAGGCTGCCCCCGCCGGGGCCGAGCACCGTGTCAAGTCCCTCCGGCAGCGCGTTATACCACTCCGTCAGGCCAAGCTCGTGCACCACCTGCATTATCTTCTCGTCGGGTATGTTGGCATCGAACATGGTGAGGTTCTCGCGCAACGTAGCGTTGAAAAGCTGCACGTCCTGCGTCACGAAGCCTACCGCGTGGCGTAGCTCGTGCAGCCGCGCCTCGCGTATGTCGGCCCCGCTCAGGGTGATGGTCCCTTGCGCCGGGTCGTACAGCCGAAGGAGCAGGCGAGCCAGCGTAGTCTTGCCCGAGCCGGTGCGCCCCAGGAGGCCAAGCACGGTGCCCGGCTTCAGGTCCATCGTCAGGCCGTGCATCACCATCTCTTCCTCGCCGTAGCCGAACTTCACGTCGTCAAAGCTGACCGCGAGCGCGCCCCTGGGGAACTCTGCCCCCTTGCCGTCCACGATCTCGACGGGCATGGCGAGCAACTCTTGCACGCGCACTAGGCCCGCGCCCGCCTTTTGCAGGTCCTTCAACTGGTCGGTTATCTCTCCCAGGGGCTGGTCGAGCATGATCGTGTAATGGAAGATCAGAAAGACGGTGCCAAACGAGATGCTGCCCGACAGGAAGAGCCACGCGCCCACGCCCACCGCCGCTATGTGGCCGAGCGTGAACAGGCCGACGAAGGTGCTCCACATGGTGCCGTCGGCCCGCCAGGCCCGCCGCCCGCTCTTGAACAGGGTGCGCATGGACCCGTAGAGACCGTGCATTACGTGCCCACCCGCGCCGTTAGCGCGGATGTCGTTCAGACCGGAAAGCCGCTCCTCGATGAAGCCGAACAGCCCCGCCGCCGCCTCACGTTCGTCCCGGTGCGGGGCCACCGCGAAGCCGTTCATGCGCCACATGGCGAACAGCATCAGTGCCACGAAGAGGCCCAGGGCCACCCCGACGCGCCAGTCCTGGAAGAAAAGCACCACGATCACGCCTAGCATCAGCAGGATGTTGCCGAGCACCTTGATTACAAAAGTCGAGAAGAAGTTGGACATAGCGCTCACGTCGCCGTCGATTCGCTCGATCATCTCCCCCGGCGTGTGCGTCTTGTGAAACGGCATGTCGAGCCGGAGGCAGTGCAGCGCCAGGTCCACCCGCAGGCGGTTGGTGGCGTTCCACCCGACGCTCTCGCCCACGTAAGTAGCCAGCACCGATAGCGCCTGGCTCGCAAGGGCGATGCTGACGAAGAGCACGCCCATACCCACCAGACCTTCCAGTGGCGCTCTGTTGTTGGCGGTGTCAATAAAGTCTCTAAGGATAAGCGGGTTCCAAAGCTGCAACCCGATGTTGGTAAATACGACAAGGGCCAGCAAGAGCACCGCGGGCCGTTGTGTCCGCAGGTACTTGCCGAGGAACCGTGCGTATTGTCTGACTGGGATTTTCATAGTTGTTAGGTGTGTCCTTGTAACACGTAACGCGTAACACGTAACACGTAACATTTACCGCATACGAGTTACGTGTTACGTGTTACCCGTCACCTTCAGTTCCCAAGGTACCTGTTCAGCACCTCGATTGACTTTTCAAGGAAGCGCGGCACCCAGGGCAGGAGGAACGGGTCCTCCCAGCCCAGGATGTTGTTCACCAGGTCCATGCGCCGGGCTACCATGAAGGTGTTGATTAGCCCTTCGTGTTGCTCGGAGAGCGGGCGTACCTCGCGGTAGCCAGCCATGAAGGCAGCGTGCAGAGCCGGGTAGTCCTCGCGGGACTTTAACTCCGACATTGTGATAGCGATGTCGTACAGGTAGTAGCCCCAGCCGCAGTCGCTGAAGTCGATAGCGCCCACCTCGTCGCCATGGAACAGGTAGCTGCGGTTGTGCAGGTCGGCGTGGATCAGGCCGAACACGTCTCGACCTTCGCCTAGGCGCTGCATCGTCCTGCCCACGCGCTCGGCGGCGGCCTCGAACAGCTTCAACTCGTTGCGGCTGAAGTAGCGGCCGGCACCCGGCATGTGCAGCACTGAGTTAGCCCCGAACAGCCTGTTGCGGTCCCAACGCGGGCGCTGGAAGCCCGAGGGCGGGGCGAAGCTCTCCGAGTGGTTGTGAAGCTCGGCCATGTAGCGGCCTGCCTTGACCAACCGCCCGGCGTCAAGTACGGAATCGAGCGACGTGCCTTCCACCCAGCGGAGCAGCACAACGCTCGCACCGTCTGCGGGAGGGGAGGTAGGGGTGGAGGCCGCCACCAACGAGCCGTCGCGGGTGGGCACCGGCTCCGGCACCGTTAGCTCTGTATCGCGCAGGAGGGCCGCCAGCCAGACCAATTCGGACTTCATGGCCGCCACGTGCCCTGTGGAGACGCGGAGCACGAACCTGCGACCGCCTACCTTACCCAGGTAGGGGTGGCGGTTGAAACTCTCGGCCCCTGGAACGTCCACGCGGAAGACGGTGTTCTCCGCGTCACTGAGTAGCGTCAGCTCAGCCCCGGCCAGGCAGTACTGTTCGAGGGCCGCGGTCGCAAGCTCCCTGTGCTGCGCTAACTTCCGGTTACGATTAGCCGTGCCGTGTTCTGCTACGTGGTTCAACTCTCTTACCTCGTATGTGTGCCCGTGAGTAGTACACGGGGTTAAGAAACGAAAAGCCGTGGGTCTCTCTTGACTCACGGCTTTGGCAGTTACGAGAAGCGTTCTAAGTGTAGCTGCGCAGGGAACAAAAAAGCCGTGAGCCATTCGTTGGGAGGCCCACGACCAGTCGGTTCGTTTTCGTTGCAAACCTATCTGGAAATGGGCAGACTCCTCCCGCCGACGAACGTGCCAAGCGGTGCATTGTTGCGGTAGGTGATGTTAGCCATTGTCGTAGAGACTTCTCCTGTAGATAGGATTTCCAAGTTGGGGCCAGTATAGCAGCCACTACTTGCCTTGTCAATACTTCTTAAGACCTAGTTCTGCGGGATGGACGATGGACGATGGACGATGGACGATAGGAGACGGAACCGCCAAGACGCAGAGGACGCCAAGAACCCGCCAAGAGGATGATGGTTGGCTACTAGCCGTCAACTCATAACTCAAAACTCAAAACTCAAAACTCATAACTTGTTCATCGTCCATCGTCCATCGTCCCCCAGTGGCACACTTCTTGCCCTTCGTGCTCGCGGTGGACACGCACAAACACGGGGTCCCGCACAACTTTTGACGACCTTTTCATCATCGATTCAGGTGGTTTTAGCATGGATATCTCCCTAGACCTCATGCAGGAACAGTCTGCCAGGGTTTCCCCGACTCTGATCGCAGTAAATCACGTCCTGGCCCTCTCCTCACAGGAATTACAGAACCTTATCAAACAAGAAGCGGAGGAAAATCCAGCCTTCGATATAGTGGAGCACCACACCTGCACCATATGCGGTGAGGTGCTCAAGAACGGGGTCTGCCTCAACTGCATTCGCAATACCTCCGCTACCTCGACCCCCGAAGCCAGCAACCCCGACGACTTCGGTTACGGCTCTACGACCTACCGGGATGAGGAAATAGACAGCCCTTCATATTCACCGATGGGCGACGACGATGACTTTGATCCCGTGTCGCTGGTGGCAGCCGAGCCGACGATGCACGAGCGCCTCTTGCTCGACCTGCGTTCCGCGCTCGACCCATACGAGTTCGACATTGCCGAGTACATCCTGGGCAACCTGGATAACAAAGGCTTCCTCGCGGTCTCCACTGATATGATAGCGGAGGAACTCGGCGCACCCCTGGAGCAGGTGGAGCGCGTGCTGAGTGTCGTCCAGCGGCTAGGCCCGCCGGGTATATGCGCCCGCGACCCACGCGAATGCCTGCTGCTCCAATTGGAACAGATGGAGCAGGACGGCGGGGAGATTCCACCGCACGTCCGCGACATCCTGGAGAGTTACTTCATCGAGCTTGGCGAGCACAAGTACGGGCAGATCGCCCAGAAGCTCGGCATCAGCCTGGACGAGGTGGAGGCAGCCCGCGAGTACATCCGCAACAACCTGACCCCTTACCCGGTAATCTGGTCCGATGACGACGTGCAGACCTGGGGCAAGGTGTCGAGGGCGCAATACGTCTCGCCCGACGTGATGATACGGGAGGTGGACGGCAGGCTGGAGGTGGAGGTGTCGGAGTCGCGCCGCTTCTTTATGCGCCTCAACCCCCTCTACAGCCAGATGGCTTCCGACCTGCGCACCAAGTCGAGCGCCATCTCAGACGAGGACAAGCGCCACATCCAGCAGTACGTCTCGCGCACCAAGCTGTTCATCTCCAACATCAAGCAGCGTCGCGAGACCCTGACCAAGATCGCCAACGCCCTCGTCGAGTACCAGGAGGACTTCCTGCGATATGGCGTGCGGCATTTGCGTCCCCTCACCCGCGCCCAGATAGCCGAGGTCACGAGCCTGCACGAATCGACGGTCAGCCGGGCCACGGCGGGCAAGTACATCATGCTCCCCAACCGCCAGGTGGTGCCCTTCTCCGACTTCTTCACCGCCTCCCTGAGCGTGAAGGACGTAATCAAGGAGATCATCGAGCAGGAAGGCAAGCCGATGGCCGACCGCGAGATCGTAGCCCGCCTCAAAGACCGGGGCATCCGCATAGCCCGCCGCACCGTCGCCAAGTACCGCAGCCAATTGCACATTCTGCCTTCAACCTTGCGGTAGAGTGACCAGTGACGAGTAACACGTAACGCGTAACACGTAAAGCGGCTAAGGGGACTTCGTGCCATGTAATTCCCTTTGGTGCTCATTGCACCCTTACGAGTTACGTGTTACTCGTCACTCATGGAGTTTCCCCATGCACGGAGATGAGGCTCGGCGCGACCGCTTGCTGGCTCGCTACTACGACCTGGAATACCGCGACTACCGCGACGACCTCGATTTCTACGTGCAACTGGCGGAGTGGGCCGGCCCGGCTCATGATGAGGCGGTGTTGGAGCTTGGGTGCGGCACGGGCAGGGTAGCGGTCGCGCTGGCAGAGGCGGGCTTCAACGTCACCGCGGTGGACGTGTCGCTTGGTATGCTGGAGGTGTGCGAGCGCAACGCCGAGAAGCGCGGTGTCCGGGAGCGTATTACGCCGGTGCGCCTCGACATGCGCGAGCTGTACGGCCTGCCCCGCGAGCGCTACGGCATGGCCCTGTGCGCCCTCAACACTTTTAGCTATCTCCCATCGACTACCGACCAGATGCGCGTCTTACAGGGCGTGCGGACCTGGCTCGGACCTGACGGCCTGCTGGTGCTGGACCTGACGCCGCCCTGGCCTGAGTACCTGGTGCCCCGCGACGGCGAAGTCATTCACCAGGGCAGCTTCCGGGATGGCGCTACGGGTTCGGTGCTGCACAAATTCGTGTCCGGCACGCTCGACTACCCGGCCCAAACTCACCACGTCACCATGCTATACGACCTTGAGCTTGTCGACGGTACCCTCACCCGGCTCTCCGAGCATGCCGCGTTCAGATGGACCGGGCGCTTCGAGATGGAGCTACTGTTGCGGCAGGCGGGCTTCTCCCTGGATCACCTGTACGGCGACTACGAGCTAGGCGACTTTGGCGAGGGCAGCCCCAGGATGCTTTTCGTGGCGCGCCCCTCAGGAGAGTAGCACTGCCCATCCTACCGCCCCATAACTACAAACCGGATGTAAGGTGGGCTACGAGGACCAACCCCCGCCTTGTCATTCTGAGCGTAGCGAAGAATCAGGTGGGTAGTTAGGACGTTGAACTTCTGGATCAACTCCCGCCTTTGTCATTCTGAACGCAGTGAAGAATCTCGTCCTCAACCGGAATGTTGCCCCTTTCTTGTTAGAAACTGCTGGCACAGGGAAAGGGGCTATATGGGTGCGGAGGGACGAGATTCTTCACTGCGTTCAGAATGACAAGGTCCAACTCTGGACTCAGTTTCCTTCTTGGCACAGTGATGGCTACCCATCATCAACTGGCACTTCGCCGCCAAAGATGCTAGTATCAAGCTCAGGTCCTTATACCCGGCGTCTATATGTCGATGCGCCATTAAGAAAGACAAGGGCTATAATGGGCACTAAAATATCGCAGTGGTCGTTGCAGGTAGCCATGAGCTACGCTATCCGGTACGCCAATCCCGCAGATGCCGCCTTATTGCACAACATCATCCGGGCTGCCTTTGCCGAGTACGACGGCGTGCTGGCCGTGCCTCCAGGCGCTTTGGGCGAGACGCTACAAGAGGTGGAGCAGGCTATCGCCAGGGGCACGGCGCTACTGGCCTACGACGGAGGGCATGCGGTAGGCACGGTCCGCTATGAGGTGCGCCCAGGCTACCTGTACGTCGGACGGTTGGCGGTGCTCCCCTCGCACAGGGGACGCGGGGTGGGTGCCGCCCTCATGTCTTACGTCGAAAGGCTGGCACCTGGGCTTGGTCGCACGACAATACACCTGGGCACGCGTCTCTCAATGCCGGGCAACCTTGCTTTCTACGAGCGGCTGGGCTATCGCGTGGACAGCACGGAGCCACACCCCAGGGGCAACGACACTAATGTCTGGTTTGAGAAAGAGCTAAAGCTTGATAACTCGTAGAGCACTCTACTTGCTCCTATTCGCCGCGCCCATACTCGCGCTGGCTACCATTATCTCCGCCGCAGTATGGGCTGCCGTGCTCTACCTGTTTGGGGTGGTGGCGCTGCTGGCCCTCGACTTCTTCCTGTCGCCCCGGCCCTCCCACTTCAGGCTGGAGAGGCGTAACGAGTCGAAACTGTCCCTCGGGGCCGACAACCTCATCACCATCATCGTGCGGCGGCTCGGCACCTCCGAGACAGGCGTGCGCAGCCGTGCCGTCAACTTCGTGGTAAGGGACCAGCCTCCCAGCGAGTACATTATCAGCCGGATGTTCATGCCGGGCAGCATCGGTGCGGGCGAAACGGTGGAGCTGGAGTACACTGCCATGCCCTTGCGCCGTGGCGACTACACGTTCGGCGGCTGCTACCTGCGCTACACCGGCGTGCTCGGCCTCGTCATGCGGCAGTACCGCTACCCCATAGACGCCCCGGTGAAGGTCTACCCCAACCTGCTGGAGGTGCGCAAGTACGAGCTATTGGCGCGCAAGGACCAGCTATTCGAGATCGGCCTGAAGAACGCCCGCCGCCTGGGACAGGGCACCGAGTTCGAGCGCCTGCGCGACTACGAGCGGGACGACGACTACCGCCGCATCAACTGGCCCGCCACCGCCCGCCTGAACAAGCCCATTACCACCGACTACCAGCCCGAGCGCAGCCAGAGCGTGATCGTCATGCTCGACGCGGGCCGCCTTATGACCGCTCCCCTCGGCTCGCTCTCCAAGCTGGACTACGCGATCAACACCACCCTGCTGCTGGCCTACGTCGCCATCGTGCGCGGCGACCGGGTGGGCCTGCTCACCTTCGCCGACACGGTGACCGGCTACTGGGAGCCAGACAAAGGGCGGCGGCAGTTCCTCACGCTGCTGGAGGCGCTCTACAAGGTGCAGGCCCAGCAGGTCGAACCCGACTATATGCGAGCCAGCGCCTTCCTCTCGACCCGCCGCAGCAAGCGCAGCCTCATCGTGCTCTTCACCGACATCCTGGACGCCCAGCAGGCAGGCTCGATGGTGCGCGGCTTTGGCCGCCTGGCCCCTCGCCACCTGCCCCTGGCCGTCACCATGTCCGACACCGAGGTGCTGAGTATGGCGCGCCGCATCCCAGACGACACTCAGCAGATGTACGAGAAGATAGTCGCCCAGAACCTCCTGGACGACCGAGGCACCGCCCTCGAAGCCCTCCAACGCCTCGGCGCGCTCACCCTCGACGTGCCCGCCGACAAGCTGACCATCTCGGTGGTGAACAAGTACCTGGAGCTAAAGGCGCGGGGAAGACTCTGAGGATTTGGGATTTGGGGATGCGGATTTCGGATTTAGTTGAAGCTAAGCAAATCCGAAATCCGAAATCCTAATTCCGAAATTCCCTCCCATATGCTATACTTAGCCCCACATAGCCAGGGCTTCTGCCCGCTTATTTGCTTTGCTCTCTACTCGGCTGCTGAACGCCCGTCTGCATGCGCAGACGTGCCGCTCGACCTCTATTTGGGCACTTTTGGAGGTTGCCGCCGGTAGAGCGCCAGATACAAGGAGGAAACGATGCGAAAGTTCCGATTATTGGTATTACTCTTGGTGGCAGTGTTCGTAATGTCGGCGTGCGATGTGAACGTAGCCACGCCCACGGCCACGACTGCGCCCCCCGTCGCTGCCCCTACGAACACCGAGGCAATGGCGGCTCCCACCGACACGACGGCTGCTGCCACCGAACCTGCTGATGCCGAACCGACCAGCACCGAGGCAGAGGCAGAACCTACCAATACGCAGGCTGCCGCAGCCCCGACCAACACCACCGCAGCCGGGGGTACCACTCCCACCGCTGGTGGCGCGGGCGGTGCCGTCACCAATGACCTCGCCGCTATCAAGGCGCGCGGCAAGCTGATCGCGGGCGTCAAGTACGACGTGCGCATCTTCGGCTATCTCAACCCTGAGACCAACCAGGTAGAGGGCTTCGACGTTGACCTCGCCAGGGCGGTAGCCACCCGCATCTTCGGCAACCCCGACGCTATACAGTTCGAGGAAGCCATCTCCCGCAACCGCATCCCCTACCTGGACGAGGGCCGCGTGGACGTGGTCTTCTCCACCATGACCGCTAACGCTACCCGCGCCGAGCAAATTGACTTCTCCGACACCTACTATGTGGCCGGACAGTCGTTGCTCGTGCCCGTGAACAGCGACATCACAGGCGTGCAGGACCTGGCGGGCAAGCGCGTCGGCACGGCCAAGGGTTCCACCTCAGAGGTGAACATCCGCGCTTTCGCACCTGAGGCCCAGATCGAGCTGTTCGACGCCTACGCGCAGGCCGTGGCCGCTATGGACGCCGGTCGCCTCGACGCGGTGACCACCGACGACATCATCCTGTACGGCTTCG
Source organism: Chloroflexota bacterium (assembly GCA_030913985.1). GTDB lineage: Bacteria > Chloroflexota > Chloroflexia > QHBQ01 > JADMIH01 > JADMIH01. Next base: position 24,039 of record JALZHI010000073.1, read on the forward strand.
AGCGCAACAGCCCCGACAAGTTCAAGGTCGTCGGCGGGCAGTTCACCCAGGAGCCTTACGCCGCAGGCGTGAAGAAGGGCAACACCGAACTGCTGGCCGAAGTGAACGCCGCCATCCGCGACTTGAAGGAGACCGGCGAGTGGGCCGTGATCTACAAGCGGTGGATCGGCACTGACCCCGCGGCCGTACCCCCGCAGAACTGGCAGGACGTGTACGCGGAGGCCCCCAAGGTGCCCACGCTCGTACCTGAGCAGGCCACCACCGCCACCGCAGGCGCACAGAGCGCAGCCGCGACCGCAGCCGCAGCCGCCTCCCCGACCCCAGCCACCGCGCCCGCCGCCGGGACACCGACACCGTAATTAGCGGACGATGGACGATGGACGATGGACGATGTTAACGTCTCCTATCGTCC
>JALZHI010000074.1 GCA_030913985.1 Chloroflexota bacterium
ATGGTGCAAATCGGCCATACTTCAGACCAGGCAACAACGCCTCACGCGGGCAGCTATCCAAGATAGTCTCCAACGCAGCGGGGTTTGATGATACGCCCGCAGGGCAGACGTTTGAGGACGTGCCCACGAACAGCACCTTCTACGTCTATATTGAGCGGCTGACGGGGAGAGGGGTGATGGGGGGTTACGAGTGCGGGCGACCAGACGAGCCATGTGTGGCACCGAACAACCGCCCGTACTTCCGGCCCAGTGACAACGTAACGAGAGGACAAGGCTCCAAGATAGTGGCTAACACCTTCTTCCCCAACTGCGAGACTGCTCGACCTTGAGCACCTGTTAGGAACCACTGTAGAGGTAGAGATGGGTGCGGGCCGCCTATCTCTACAGTGGTTCTGAAATGAACTACTGAAAGCAGCCAGACGACGCCCGTAAATGAAAGAGGAGAAGGGAGAATAACCATGAACAAGGCCTTTACTTTAAGTCACACCGCCGTTGGGGCTACACGGAATCGCAGGCGCTACCCACTCTTATCCCTCCTGGCGGGTGTCGTAATCCTGGTTGCCTGGGCGGTAAGCGCATCAGCATCTGCGCGCGCAGCCGGAGCTACCCTGTCCCAAGCTTCTCCCCCGCCTGCCGCGCAGTTGGCGGCAATTACCGGCCGCGCCCCGATGTCACCCGGGGCTGCAGGAGACCTGGACCCGACCTTCAGTGACGATGGCATGCAATTTACAGACTTTGGAGCCACTGACAGAGTCGATGATATAGCAATCCAGGCGGACGGTAAGATTGTGGCGGTGGGCCAGCGCTGGGTATTCAACAGCCATTCTAAGTTTGCTGTGGCTCGCTACAACATCGATGGCTCACTCGATACCACTTTCAGCGGTGATGGCATGGATACCATCGATTTTAGTGATGAAGATCTAAACGCATATGCCAGGGGTGTAGCAATTCAAAATGACGGTAAGATTGTCGTAGCCGGTATGGCAAGTTTGCCTCTCAAAAATGGATATGTGAATGTCGTTCTTGCGCTGGTTCGCTACAACACAGATGGTTCCTTGGACACTACCTTCAGCGGGGATGGGATCGTTACCGGCGATTTTCGCGCTATTGGGGTTAAACAAGTACAGGGTGAGGCTACGGTAATTCAGGCTGATGGTAAGATTCTTGTGGCCGGGAAAGGTTATTTTGATGGTTCGAGCTGGGATTTTATACTGGCTCGCTACAACACAGATGGCTCACTTGATACCACTTTCAGTGGTGGTCTGGTCTCTAGCGATCTGGGAGGTCAAGACTATGGGCAGGATGTAGCGCTACAGGCGGATGGCAAGATCGTAATGTCCGGCGCGCATGAAATCAAACCTAACGTCTGGGATTTTGGCCTGGTTCGCTACAATACTAATGGCTCCATCGACACCAGCTTCAGTGGCGATGGTATGGTTATCACAGACCTCGGAGGCGACAACTGGGCATATGGGGTTACAGTGCAGCCTGACGGCAAGATCGTGGCCGTGGGTGGAGGTACTCTCAATGGACGTGATGGCTTTGCCATAGCCAGGTACAATTCAGACGGCTCGATGGACTCAAGCTTCAGCCAGGATGGTCTTCTCGTGTCCGACTTTGGAGAACATACCGGTGCACAAGACGTAGCAATTCAGGCCGATGGTAAACTCGTGGTGGTAGGCAGTATAGCTCCAAACTACAAAACATATTGGTTCGCCCTGGCCAGGTACAATCCCGATGGTTCACCGGATAGCAGTTTCAGCGATGACGGCTTTGTTGATACTTACTGGAGATATAGAGCCAGGGGTTCGTCTGTAGCAATCCAAGCCGACGGCAAGATCGTGGTGGCGGGGGAATCCCTCTCTTTGGGAAACCTTGACTTCGCCGTGGCCCGTTATCTTGCATCAGGTGGAGATACATCTTGCACGATCCAGTTCGCTGACGTGCCTGAGGGTTCTCCCTTCTATGACTTCGTGCGCTGCCTGGCTTGCCGCGGTGTCCTGAGTGGTTATCCCAACGGCTTGTTCGGTGTGAACGATCCTATCAAGCGGGGGCAGCTATCCAAGATCGTAGCTAACGCGGCGGGCTTCACTGAAGATATTCCTGCCACGCAGCGGACCTTTGAGGACGTACTCCCAGGCTCTACCTTCCACGAGGTTATAGAGAGGCTGGCGCAGCGCGGGGTCATCTCAGGGTACGCTTGTGGAGGGGTGAACCCGGAACTCTTCAATGAGGAGGGCAAACCGTTGCCCGAGCCTTGCGGACCGGAGAACCTGAAGTACTTCCGCCCCAACAACCTTGTGAAGAGAGGACAGACAGCCAAGATAGTGGCCTCAGCGGCAGAGCTACCCGCACCACCCGCAGGGTCATGGACGTTCCAGGACGCAGCACCGGAAAGTGCGTTCTACGTTTGGATAGAGCGCATGGTCCTTGACGGGATCATCTCCGGCTACAACTGTGGCGGTGTGAACCCTGACACAGCGGGCCCAGAGCCATGTCAGGAGGGAAATAAACCGTACTTCCGGCCCAACAGCCTTGTAAAGAGAGGCCAGGCTGCCAAGATTGTAGCCAACACCTTCTTCCCTGACTGTCAAACACCAGCTAGAAAATAGGAATCCAGGTTCTGTTACCTACATAGGAAGAGGAGAGTGGGAAGCACTTTCCTCTTCCTCTTCCTCGCGTTCTTGGGGCATTCTGGTAGCAGGTTCCATAGCCTGGAAAATATGTCAGAAGTGCAAATATAAGGAAGTGCCTGAACCCCTTTTTCACACTCCTCTGCTGTGGGCGAACGGAGCGCGGGTAGTGGATCAGCCGCCCACCCTGTCCACTAGCTTAGTGCAGTGCTGCAACCAGGCGTTACACAACAAATCAATACTATATTTGTAGCAAATAGGTCGCAGGGAGGGGCATCAACGGAAGCAATGACATTGCGACAACTTATGCTTCCACTTTATGACTCCGCGACAACTTATGGTTCCAAGGCGATGGTGAGGCAGTTACTGGTCCATAATATCCAGCGTGGGACGCACTCAGCTTGCGACAAGTTATGGTTCCAACGTGCGACAAGTTATGGGTTAAGTTACACTGTGAGTGAAATCGACCACTCAGCAGCGCTTCCTCAGTCGTTGGACCGGTCTTGAACCACAAGCCTGTACAAGCCCAAGTCGCCGCGTCCATCCTAATCGTGGACGACGAAAAGACCCTGCGCGACACGTTGGAATACAACCTGCGCCGCGAAGGGTATCGCGTGCTGGTCGCCGCCGACGGTATCGAGGCATTGCGGGTAGCATTTAGCGAGCGCCCAGACCTGATTATCCTCGACATCATGCTACCGGGCATGAGCGGCTTTGACGTGTGTCGCGCCGTGCGCAAAGAGCTTTCCATGCCCATTCTCATGCTGTCGGCCCGCGAGGACGAGATAGACAAGGTGCTGGGCCTAGAGTTGGGTGCGGACGACTATTTGACCAAGCCTTTCGGTCTGCGCGAGCTGCTGGCGCGTGTGGGCGCGATGCTGCGCAGGGCAAGCGCGCACGAGGCGACCCTGCGCGCCGGGGCTGGTAAGGAAGGGCCGAATCTCGTAGATGCAGGCACCACGCTCTCCGTTGGTGACTTGCTGATTAACCTGGCGCAACGCTCGGTAACGAGAGAAGGCGCGCAGGTGGACCTCAAGCCCAAAGAGTTCGACCTCCTCTCCTTCCTGGCCGCGCACCCGATGCACGTTTTTTCACGCGAGACCCTCCTCGATAGAGTGTGGGGCATGGACTTCGTTGGCGGTACTCGCACGGTTGACGTACACGTGCGCTGGCTGCGTGCAAAGCTGGAGCGCGACCCGGCCAACCCACAGCTTATACAGACGGTCTACGGCGTCGGCTACAGGTTCAACCAAGCCACAGCCAGCGCGCAAGCGCCCTCAGAATAGACGCAGTCATGTTTTCACGCACCTGGACTCGCATCGCACTAAGCTACGCCCTGTTGGTGCTCACTGCGGGCGGCATCCTGGCGCTGCTGCTGGGTGGGGAGTTCGAGAGCCGTGAAGAAGCTGCCCTGCGTACTCGCCTTGCAGACCAGGCCCGCTCCCTGGCTTATGCCTCCGCGCCGCTGCTCGCAGCCTCAGCGCCCATCACCGCGACAAGCCAGCTTGCGCACGAATTGGCGGGCCTCTTTGGAACCCGGACGACGCTCATAAGGCTCGACGGAAGCGTGGCAGGCGATTCGGAAGAAGCAGTGAGCGCCCTGCCAGGCTTGGAGAACCATGCCACACGGCCTGAAGTAGTCCAGGCGCTGGCACATCCTGGCACGCCGGGCACCGACAGCCGCCTTAGCGCCACCGTCAACCGCCGCTTGCTCTACGTCGCGCTGGCAGTACCGGCACCCTCGGACCCCTCCCGTGTGGTAGGCGTGGCGCGGGTCGCGTATCCCCTCACCTCTGTGGAGCAAGCCCGTGATGCCCTCTGGCGCACCCTGCTCGTCGCCGCCCTGCTGGTGAGCTTACCTGCCGCCTTGCTGGGCGGGTTGCTTGCTCGCTCGATAGTCGGGCCGCTGACGGCACTGCGCGAAGTAGCGCATCGCTTCGGCAGGGGAGACCTTGAAGCTCGTGCTGCGCATCCCGGTGGAGAAATTGGCGATCTCAGCCGCGAGTTCAACGCCATGGCCGACCAACTGAGCAGCACCATCGAGCAGCGCACCTCCGAGCGCAACCAGATGGCCGCCGTGCTGTCCCACATGCACGACGGAGTCCTCATCACGGACGCGCAGGGCCACATAGAGAGCGCAAACGCCGCTGCCTGCCAACTGCTGGAAACGACCCTCGATGGCATAACAGGTCGCTCGCTAATAGAGGTGACGCACAGCCATGAGTTACACCAGGCGCTGAGGGCGGTCCTTACCTCCGACGAGGGCGGACGGCAGAAGCTAGAAGTAGACATAGGGAGGCGCAAGCTGGCCGCCGTGGTCACCGCGGTACCTGATGAAGGGAGCAGCGGCAGAGGCCCTACCGGGCTGTTGGTACTGCAAGACGTGACGGAACTGCACAGGTTGGAGCGTGCCAGGCGCGACTTCGTAGCCAACATCGGACACGAATTGCGCACCCCGCTCGCATCTATCAAGCTCCTGGTGGAGACCCTCACACAGTCGGTACGCGACGACCCTGACGCCACCCAGGACTTCTTGAGCCGCATTGACGTTGAGGTGGACGGCCTCACCCAGTTGGTGCGCGAGCTATTGGAGCTGTCCCGGCTCGAATCGGGGCAGGTGCCGCTGGTCCGCAGACCCGTGGACCTTGCGGCGTTGCTGGAGAAGGCTGCGGCCCGGCTGCGTACTCAGGCAGAGCGGGCGGGTGTCGCCCTCAACGTCGAAGCAGGCCTGCGTCTACCCTTAGCCTATGCCGACCCCGACCGGGTGGAGCAAGTGCTCGTCAACCTCCTGCACAACGCCATCAAGTTCAACCATGCAGGCGGGCACGTGACGCTCGCCGCCGCGTCTGGTGGCGACGGTTGGCTCCGGGTAAGCGTGGCCGACACCGGCTCCGGCATCCCGCCTGACGATCTGCCGCGTATCTTCGAGCGTTTCTACAAGGTGGACAAGGCGCGTACGACCACCGCCGGACGCGAGCGCGAGGGGGGTACCGGGCTTGGCCTTGCGGTCGCCAGGCACATCGTGCAGGCGCACGGCGGCCAGATTTGGGCCGAGAGCGTATACGGCGCAGGCTCGACATTCTCTTTCACACTGCCCACGCTGGACGCAGACGCCGCCAGTCGTTAACAACTCGTTAACACTTCCCTAATCCTCTGTTAAAGGCTGCCTCTCATACTGTGGGTGTACCACAAGAAGAGGCAGTTTTTGCGTTATGCCGTATACCAGGAGGAAGTGTTGAAGTCACCGAGAAAGACCAGGTTTAGTTTGTTAGTGTCGACAGGCATACTGTCGATGTCCGTGCTGAGTGCGTGCGGTGGAGGGACTGCCGGGCAGCCCTCGGCCAGCCCCGCCGGCCAGGAAGGCACCCCCGTTGAGGCTGTGGCCGAGGTGCAGCCCCCCGCCAACGCCAGCGATCTGAAGGGGTTGAGCGGGCAAATATTGATTGATGGGTCCAGCACCGTGTATCCGATTACCTCCGCCGCGGCGGAGGAGTTCAACCAGTACGCCTCGAACGTGCGTATACCCGTGGGCGTGTCCGGCACGGGCGGCGGGTTCAAGAAGTTCTGTGCCGGGGAAACGGACATACAGGACGCTTCTCGTCCCATCTCGCCAAGTGAGGTAGAAGCCTGCACAGCCAACAATATTGAGTACATCGAGCTGCCGGTAGCCTATGATGGCCTGGCTGTGGTAGTGAACCCGCAGAACGACTGGGTGGACCACCTCACCGTGGCCGAGCTAAAGAAGGTCTGGGAGCCTGAGGCACAGGGGAAGATCACCAACTGGAAGCAAGTGCGCGATAGCTTCCCCGACAGGCCACTCAAGCTGTACGGGGCGGGCACCGATTCCGGCACGTTTGACTACTTCACAGAGGCCATCGTCGGGAAGGCTAAGTCGAGCCGTGGCGACTACCAGGCCAGCGAGGACGATAACGTGCTGGTGCAGGGCGTGTCGGGCGACGTCACGGCGCTGGGGTACTTCGGCTACGCCTACGTGGTGGAGAACCCGGGCAAGCTGAAGCTGGTGCCCGTGGACAACGGCAACGGCAAGCCCGTAGCACCCTCCGTAGAGAGCGTCAAGGACGGCACGTACCAGCCCCTGTCGCGCCCCCTGTTCCTCTACGTAAGCAAGGAAGCAGCGGCCCGCCCGGAGGTCAAGGCGTTCGTGGACTTCTACCTTAGCAAGAGCTTCACCCCGCTGGTGCAGTCCAGGGAAGTGGGCTATATAGCCTTGCCGGACGACATGTACACCGCCATTGACGAGCGCTTCCAAGCTGGCACTGTGGGCACGCTGTTCCCTGAGGGTGCGGAAGTAGGCGCAACCCTGGATAGGTACCTGGACAAATAGAGTACGCAGCGGGCACTACTTACCGCTCACCGCGCAGAGGCAGCCCTCAGGCGGTAAGCGGTAAGTAGTGCGCTACCAGTTGGAGCCGTGTATGGCGCGAGAAGTAGTCACAAGAGAGGGCTTTCCTGGCGAGTTCCCAGGCAGGGGTACGTTGGGCCGGAAGTCCCACCGGGACGCCCAGGAGAATGTTGTGCGCGTGCTGCTGTTCGGGGCAGCCGCGCTGTCGCTGCTGACGACGTTCGGGATAGCGATTGCCCTCTTCAGCGAGGCGGTGCAGTTCTTCCAGCAAGTTTCGCTGTTCGAGTTCCTGGGCAGCACCGAGTGGACCCCGCTCTTCGAGCAGCAGCGGTTCGGCATCTGGGCGCTGGTCTCTGCCACCCTCACCACATCGCTAATAGCCATGCTTATTGCCGTGCCGCTGGGGCTGCTGGCGGCGGTCTACCTGAGCGAGTTTGCGTCCCGGCGCGCCCGCGAGGTGCTCAAGCCGCTGCTGGAGATACTGGCGGGTGTGCCCACGGTCGTCTATGGCTTCTTCGCCCTGCTGGTGGTGACGCCTTTCTTGAAGAGCTTCATCCCCGGCCTGTCCACCTACAATGCCTTAAGCGCCGGGTTGATAATGGGCATTATGATCCTACCGCTGGTGGCGTCGTTGAGCGAGGATGCTATGGCCTCGGTGCCCGCGTCCTTGCGCGAGGGCGCTTACGGGCTGGGTTCGACGCGCTTCGAGGTAGCTGTGAAGGTAGTGTTTCCGGCTGCGCTGTCGGGCATAGTGGCTTCGGTGATACTCGGCCTGTCGAGGGCGGTGGGTGAGACGATGATTGTAGCAATCGCCGCCGGGCAGAACCCCAATTTCAGCTTCAATCCCACCGAGTCGATGGCTACCATGACCTCCTACATCGTGCAGGTGAGCCTGGGTGACACGCCAGCCGGCTCGCTCGCCTACCAGACCATCTTCGCGGTGGGGGCCACCCTGTTCGTGCTGACCTTCACCATGAACGCCTTCAGCCAGTGGTTCGTGCGCAAGTTCCGCGAGGTGTACGACTGATGCGCGCTACTGACACGTTGCAGAAGGGGCAAGTTGGGCAGAGTGGGCAGCGTGCGCCCGGCGTCGTCAAAGTGTTCAAGCCGAACATGGCAGCGCGCAAGGCCCGGAGCTATATATTTACCGGGCTAGGCATCCTGAGCATCCTGGTAGCATTGGGCGTGCTCGTGACGCTCATCCTCGATGTCCTTGTGAGGGGGCTGCCCTGGCTCGACTGGCAATTTCTCAGCAGCTTCGACTCCCGCTTTGCGGAGAGGGCGGGTATCAAAGCGGCCATATTTGGCACTGCCTACATGATGTTCTTCACCATCTTGCTTTCCCTGCCCCTGGGTGTCATGTCCGCTATCTACCTGGAGGAGTATTCCACCGATAGCCGCTTGAACAGGTTTATAGAATTGAACATCTCCAACCTGGCGGGGGTGCCCTCCATCATCTACGGGCTGTTGGGTCTGCAGGTGTTCGTGCGCTGGTTCGGCCTCGAACGTAGCGTGCTGGCCGGGTCGTTTACTATGGCCCTGCTGGTGATGCCCACCATTATCGTTGCCGCTCGTGAGGCGATACGCGCGGTGCCTTCCAGCATACGCGACGCTTCCTACGCGCTGGGGGCTACCCGCTGGCAGACGGTGTGGCATCACGTCCTGCCCAACGCCTTTGGGGGCATACTGACCGGCAACATACTGGCCGCCTCCCGCGCCATAGGTGAGACCGCGCCCCTCATCACGATAGGCGCGCTCACCTTCGTGCTGTTCACGCCTGACAACCCAATGGACACCTTCACGGTGCTGCCCATTGTGCTGTTCAACTGGGTATCGAAGCCCCAGTCCGAGTTCCACGACATAGCGGCGGCGGGCATAGTAGTGCTGTTGCTGGTGCTCCTTACCATGAACTCCGTAGCTATCATCTTACGCGCTCGCCTGCGCCAGCGTCGTTGAGGAAACCCATATGATTACGTTAGACAAGTCCTCGGGGGCCGCTGAGACCCCAAAGCTCGACAGCCCAGTTTCGCCAGCTCCGCCTGCGGGTGCCAGTGCCGCCACGCCGGGCACCACCTACCACGACTCTGCCGAGTCGAACTTCGTGGTAGAGGTGCGAGACCTCAGCATGTGGTACGGCCAGACGCGCGCCCTCAACGATGTGTCGCTCAGCTTCCCCCGCAACCGCATCACGGCCTTGATTGGGCCATCGGGCTGCGGCAAGAGCACGCTGTTGCGGTCCATCAACCGCATGAACGACCTCATAAAGGGTGCCCGCACTCAGGGGCGGGTGTTGCTGGAAGGCGCGGACATCTACGGCAGGGGAGTTGACCCCGTGGAGGTGCGCCGCAGGGTGGGCATGGTATTTCAGAAGCCCAACCCTTTCCCGCGCTCCATCAAGGAGAACATCCTGTATGGTGCCCGCATAAACGGCTACAAAGGTAATTACGATGACCTGGTGGAATGGTCGCTGCGGCAGGCGGCGTTGTGGGACGAAGTGAAGGACAACCTGGGCAAGAGCGGGCTTGCGCTATCGGGCGGCCAGCAACAGCGCCTCTGCATCGCACGTGCCATAGCCCTCCAGCCTGACGTGCTGCTCATGGACGAACCTGCCTCCGCCCTGGACCCTATCTCGACGCTGAAGATCGAGGACTTGATGCAAGACCTGGTGAAGAACTACACCATCGTGATAGTGACGCACAACATGCAGCAGGCCGCTCGCGTATCTCACTACACCGGCTTCATGCTGTCTGACGAGAAAACGCGTGGGCAACTGGTGGAGTTCGGCCCCTCGCCAACCATATTCTCGGTGCCAAAGGACAGGCGTACCGAGGACTACATCACGGGGCGGTTTGGCTAGCCCGCAGCAAACGTACAGCAGGAGACGGTATTATGCCCAGAGACCAGTTCCACCAGGAATTACAGCATCTGCAAGAAGAATTGTTGGTCATGTCCAGCATGGTGGAGAAAGCCATCGACCGCTCGGTAGCCTCCCTCAAGGTCCGAGATACAGCTTTGGCCCAACAGGTGGTAGGTGAGGACCGGGCGATAAACCAGCAACGCTTTGGCATAGAGGAAGGCTGTCTACTGCTGATAGCCAGGCAGCAGCCTATGGCCTCCGACCTGCGCGTGCTTGCGGCGGTGTTGAACATCATTACCGACCTGGAGCGCATGGGGGACCACGCGGCGGGTATCGCCAAGATTACGCTGATGATCGGGAACGAGCCGCCCCTCAAGCCCCTCATCGACATTCCCCGCATGGCCGAAATTGCCTCTGAAATGTTGCGCGGCAGTCTCAGCGCGTTTGTGGCGCGGGACGTGGCCGAGGCGCAGCGCATCGCCGCCAGGGACGACGAAGTAGACCAGCTATACGAGCAGGTGTACCGGGAGCTACTTACCTTTATGATGGCCGATCCCAGTACCATAGACCGCGCCACTCACCTGCTGTGGGCGGCTCACAACCTGGAGCGGATAGCCGACCGCGTGACCAATATTTGCGAGCGGGTGCTGTTCCTGGTCACGGGCAGAATGGTTGAAATCCAGACCAGCCCGGAGTGAAAGATCGCGCTCGACAAAATGGATGAAGTTACACCTGTGGATTGGGATCGTTCCTCCTGCAGCGCCATGACTAGCTGCCATGCGGGACGCGACCCGGTAGTCATCGCTTCTCCCACACCAACCTCACCCCTAGCCCCACCAGCAGCAGACCCGTGACCCGCTCGATGTTACGCTTGACGCTAGGGCGGTTCATGACTGCGCCGAGCCTGCTGAGGAAGTAGGCGTATAGCATCAGCCAGATTATGCCCTCGGCTGCGTGTATCAGGCCCATGAGCAGCGACCTCGCCACCACGGGATCTCCGGGCGACATGAACTGCGGCAGGAAAGTCAGGTAGAAGAGGGCCACCTTGGGGTTGAGCAGGTTGTTCAGCAGCCCCTCAACGTAGGAGCGCAGGTAGAGTCGCCTCGTCTCGACTGGGGAGAGGGCCGGTGGTTGCGCGGCTTCCACGCCCGCCTGTTGATCATGCTTGCCCCCACTCTTGCCCGCGCTGATGATGGTGCGCACCCCCAGGTAGATCAGGTACCCCGCTCCCAAAAGCTTCACGGTCTCGAAGGCCAGCGCCGACTGGCTCAGTATCACCGACAGCCCCACAGCCGACAGGAAGGCGTGTACGGGCAGCCCGGTAATTATGCCCAGGGTGGTCATGAAGGCCGCGTTGCGCCCGCGACTGAGCGCGCTTCTCGCCACCAGCGCCATGTCCACCCCTGGCGTGATCGTCAGTACAGCCGAAACAAGTACAAAGGCCCATAGCTTAGTGTCCATATAGAACCCCCGTATGTTGCGCATTCAAAGCCGCCCAGCCGCTTGACTTTGCGCCGGAACCATGATATAATTTACATATAAACTATTTATATGTAATCTACTACACTGTAGATACAGAGTCCGGGCCGCTTCAGGTCAATCATGGCACAAACACCGTGGTGGAAGCAACCCGGCCAAACCAGCAATATCAGATTGGAGATACAAACCCACATGGACATTCCACAGAGCCATTCCGACCTACTCGAATCGAAGGCGCTGGCGCACGTCGCCACCATTGGCCCCAAGGGCGAGCCTCAGAACAACCCCGTATGGTTCGGCTGGGACGGCAAGCACATCCTCTTCAGCCAGACCAAGACCCGCCAGAAGTTCCACAACGTGCAGCGCGATCCCCGCGTGTCCCTCTCGATTGTAGACCCGGAGAACCCTTACCGCTACATCGAGGTCCGGGGCAAGGTCGCCCGCATCGAAGAAGACCCCGACAACGCGTTCATCAACTCGATGGCGAAGAAGTATATGGACCAGGATGTCTATCCCTGGCACAACCCCACCGATGAGCGTGTAGTGGTGGTCGTAGAGCCGGAACGCACGAGCAGGATGGGGTAGCGGACGATAGACGATAGACGATAGACGATGGACGATGGACGATGGCTTTTGGGCCGTCGTCCTTTTTATTCCCACAGGTCTTGGTAGGTTTCGCGCTTGCGGATGAGGCGGGCTTCGGTGCCTGTGACTAAGACCTCAGCGGGGCGGGGGCGGGCGTTGTATTGAGACGACATCGAGTAGCCGTACGCGCCCGCCTGGCCTATTGTTAGCAAGTCGCCGGGCTTCGCCTGCCCTATCTGCCGGGCACGTGCCAGCACGTCCGACGACTCGCAGACGGGGCCGACTATATCCATAGGCTGCCTTTGTTCCAGTTGGCTCTCGTCCAGCGGCCACACAGGGTGCCAGGCACCGTAGAGGGCGGGGCGCAGCAGGTCGTTCATGCCCGCGTCCACAATCGCCAGCAGGTTTGGTGCTGCTCCCTCGGCCATGGCGGGCGTCTCTTTGATATACGTGACGCTCGTGATGAGAGCACCCGCCGGTCCCACCAGAAAGCGCCCAGGCTCCAGTATCAGGTGCAGCTTGCGCCCGGACAGGAGGGGACGCAGACCCCCTGCAAGTTCCTCCGGCCCCTCCGGCTCTTCTTCCGGCCTGTACTGGATGCCCAGCCCGCCGCCTATATCGAGTTCTGTAAGCTCAATGCCTTCAGCAGCAAGAGCATCCCATAGCTCCAGCAGGCGCTCGACCGCGGCAAGCACCGGTTGCACCCGCTGTAGCTGCGATCCTATATGCGCGTGCAAGCCGACCGGGCTGAGAGAAGGGACAGCGGCCGCCCACCTTATCATGTCGAGGGCCTCAGAGGGGCCGACCCCGAACTTGTTGGCTTTCGTGCCGGTGGTGATGTACGGGTGGGTGCCCGCCTCCACGTCGGGGTTCACCCGCACGGCTACAGGGGCGACCCTGCCCATCGCTGCCGCTACTTCCGCCAACGCTTCAAGTTCGCCCCTCGATTCGACGTGGAAGGAGCGCACCCCGGCGGCCAGGGCTTCCGCCATCTCGTTGCGGGTCTTACCCACACCGGCGAACACGATCCGCTCTCCGGGGAAGCCCATGCGCCGCGCCAGGTAGACTTCACCGCCCGACACCACGTCCGCCCCCGCGCCCAGGCTTGCCAGCAAACCGCCTATCGTGGGGTTGGCGTTGGCCTTGAGGGCGTAGCAGACCAGCACGTCGTCAGCGAGCCCCTGCATGCTGCGTTGGAGGCATCTGTACTGGTGGTGCAGGATGTCGCTGCTGTAGGCGTACAGGGGCGTGCCGAACTGCCGGGCTAGCTCCTTCACGGGTACGTCTTCAACGTGCAAGCGCCCATGTTTGTAGGCCACTGCGCTCGTCTGCGGGGTCCGGGCCAATCGCTGCCTCCTGTGTGTTGCCGCATCAATGGGCGAAGTATACCAGAGTCCGTAGAGCAGAGTTACCTGTCGCAGTTACATGGTCGCAGTTACATGGTCGCAGTTACATGGTCGCCAGCCGACGCCCGGCGATTGAAATCGCGGGCTACACATCGCAAAGTCCCCCTCGGGGACTGGCAGTATGACAAAAGGTTTCTATTGGGGCGACAATGTAGCTAAGGCAGTCCGCCGCAGGGCGGACTTTGCAATGTATAGCCCGCGATTTCAATCGCCGGGCGTCGGCTGGCGACGAGGATTGGCTATGCATGCCCACCTTGTGCCTTGACGCTTGTGCGTGGATGCGTACAATAAGGTATGTACGCTCCCCGGTTTGCGCTCGCGTCCTGCGACTCGTGCAACAACACCGCGCCGAGGCAGCCCTACATGACATTCAACGAGGAATACCCAGGAGGACAAAGATGGCTCACGAACTACCGCCTCTGCCTTACGACTACAACGCGCTCGAACCCTACATTGACGAAGAGACGATGCACCTGCATCACGACAAGCATCACCAGGCTTATATAAACAACCTGAACACCGCGCTTGCGAATTACCCCGACCTGCAAGACAGAAGCGCCGAGGAACTCATCCGCGACCTGAACAGCGTGCCCGAGGCGATCCGCCCGGCGGTGCGCAACAACGGCGGCGGCCACGTCAACCACACCATGTTCTGGGAGATCATGGGGCCGAACGGTGGTGGCGAGCCGACCGGCGCTCTGGCGGACGCTATCAACGAGAGCTTCGGCAGCTTTGACGCCTTCAAGCAGCAGTTCAACGACGCCGGTACGAAGCGCTTCGGCTCCGGCTGGGCCTGGCTCGTGCGCGGCTCCGACGGCAAGCTCTCCGTCACCAGCACCGCTAACCAGGACAATCCCATGTCGGAGGGCCAGTACCCTGTGATGGGCAATGACGTGTGGGAGCACGCCTACTACCTCAAGTACCAGAACCGCCGCCCCGACTACCTGGCCGCGTGGTGGAACGTAGTCAACTGGGACGCCGTCAGCCAGAGGTTCGAGCAGGCCGGGCAGCAGTAGGCTGGTCTGCTTACAAAGCACAAACAAGAAGGTCGGCTATGATCCAGCCGACCTTCTTGTTTGTTGCCTCATAATTGCCATGCGTCCGCAACTAGGTTCTACCAGCACACTCATGTAAGCAGGTAAACTAGCCTCACGGAACTGAAGCGAACACCGCGCCGGTGCATGAGGCATCTGAATAGCCGGCGCGCAAAAGGAGCAACACTTAATGGCAACCAACTCGAAAATGGTTATCTTGCAAGCCGAGCCTCTGGAAGGTTGCGACCCGGTCGTGGGCCTTGCCCTCTGGGTGCTTCAGGACTCCCGCCGCAGAACGCTTGGTGAGCTGGAAGAACTGCGCGAAGAGTGGCTCGATCTTGAGCCTCCCATGGGCCACAATACCCTCCGCTCCATTCTCTATCACATGGGTTCCAGCGAGGTCCACTGGCTGTATACGGTACTACAGCAGGAACCCCCTGCAAACATGAAGGCGCTCTTCCCAGACGATGACCGGGACGAAGCCGGTAACCTCGCAAGGCTACAAGGCGAAGGGCTGGACGTTTACCTGGAGAAGATGGCCTTCGCCCGCCAGCACTTCATCGACATTTATAAAGCTATGTCAGTCGAAGAGTTTCGGGAGTTACGCCCGATTACCCACTGGACCGGCGAGACGCACCACATAACCCCCGAGCGCGTCCTCTATCACCTCGTAAACCACGACGCCGAACATCGCGGTGAGCTAGTTATGATCATCCAGCACTTCAAAGAGCAGGGCGAAATCGGGAGAGCAACGTAAGCGTCTGACTCGCATGCCCTGGTTACGGGGAGGCCTGTAGTTCAGCCGGGGGCCTGAGCAACTCGGGTGGGGCGGCAAGCGGCCCGCTGAGGCTACCCATGAAAGCGATCAAGTTGTCTATCTCGGCGGACGAGAGACCTAGTGGCTCCAACTCCGAGTGGCCCACCGGCCCCGGCTTTGCCTCGTTGTAGTGCCTCAAGACATCGGTCAGGTTGGCGAATTGTCCGGCGTGCATATAGGGGGCTGTCTGCGTGATATTGCGCAGGCTGGGCGGTCTGAAAGCGCCATCCAACTGCTCGCCACTCCTGACCACGAAGCGAAGCTCGGCGCAGTCTTCCGCTTTGGCGTCGCTCCAGCGGCTCAGGCAGTTGAACTCGTCCTCCAGCACCTGCTGCACTCCCGTCAGCCTGCCGCGGTCGGTTGGCAGCCCTGCGGCGGCCGGTACGCCGGTGTTGTGGAAGGCGGTGCCCATGAGCAGCGGGCCGTTATGGCAGTTAATGCACTGGGCCTCCGAAATGAACAGCTTTGCGCCGGCTACCTCACTGGGACTGAGCAACTCTCGCATGGCCTTGTCATCGTTCTTCAAGAGGGCTTCCACATAGCGGTCGAAGCGCGAAGGACCGGGCACGATCTTGCGCTCGTAGGCTGCAATAGCTTTGCCCATGTTGGCGTACACACGAGTAACGGCGTCGCGGTCGTCATCAGTCATCCCCTTCCAGGCGGCTGCGGCCACAGGGTCCTCGACAGGCCCTGCGGTGTCGGGGAAGCGGGTGCGGTCGGAGAAGTCCGGCAGAGGGCCGAACAGTGCCTCGTACTCTGTGCGGTAGAACTTGTCTATCAGGTGCGCGTACTGGGTGCGAGTGCCTCCGTGCTCCACCGGGCTTTCGAGGGGGCCGAGAGCCTGCGCCCAGAGGCTGTCCTTGCGCCCGTCCCAGAAAAGCCAGGGGCTATACGCCGTGCCCACTATCGTCATCGTCTTGCGAGTCGTGGTGCCCACTCCTTTGGCGAGGGGCAGGTTGTCGTTGAAGTTGCGGCCCGGTATGTGGCATGTGGCGCAGGAGACTTGTCCGTTGAGGCTCAGCCGCTTGTCGAAGAAGAGCCTGTGCCCCAGGTTGACGGCACGCGGGTCGTCGGCTACGGCGTTTGACGGGTCGGGCGGCACCGCAGCCAGGTTCCCGATCCACAGGCTGCTGAGGACGGCGCGCTCCTCGTCGCTCCACTGTGCGCGGGGCCACACCACGAAAGCGACCGTGCCTAGCGCGAAGATGGCGATACACCCCAGGACCAGTAGCTTAGACAACGGTTTCATGTGTCCTGCCTCTGACTACTTCAAAATGAAGTTGAACCGCACGGTGTCGCTGCCCATGGCGCTGTTGATGTCGACGTCCACATACCACCAGCCTGCCATCTGGAACTTCATGCCCTCGACCAGATAATCTCCATTGCCCAGCTTCTGGGTCACGGTAGGCTCAGTAGGCAGACCGTGGCCGTGTCCCGGCATATCGCCATGTATGGTTATGCTGGCGTCGTCTACCGGCTGGCCGTCTGCCGTTTCCACGTGGAGCCGCCACGTGTGTAGCTGATTGATGGCGATAGGCTCCAGGCTGGGGGCTACCGTGCTGCGATATAACCCTTTTGTCGATGTCTGCGTCCAGGAGGTATCGAGGCCGGGAGGCGGGGTGTTGCCACTTTGCATGCGCTGCATCATCAGGACGTAGCCAATTCCCAGCACGACCAGCAACGTCAGCGCACCCAGGCCCACAAGCCGCCAGCCGCGCAACCAAACCCTCACGCCCCCAGGCCGTGGGGCGGTAGTATTCAGGACTCCTGCGTTGTTCTCTGCGTTCATTGTTGCCACTCTTACAACTCCTTTCTGGGCCAGGAGTGAAGCGAGAGGATAAAGCGGCCCGTTTTTGCGCCCTGCACATAGATAGTGGCGGGCGTACAACAATTTCTACATGAGTATATGCAGTGACTTACCCGGATGGATGCGCTAAAGGTGAGATAGGATGATCGTCCAAAGGTCGTACTGAACGGCACATATCTAGCTGTATGGGAGGGGTGGCATGTCGCTGATATGGCTGATATGGCGGTCCTGGGCAAAAGAAAGAGAGTTGGCAATGTGCCAACTCTCTTTCTTTTGCTAGCCTTTTCGTTAGGCCCCTGCGAAAGGGCCTCCTCCCCGTGCGAACGAGCTAGTAGCGACCGCCTGAGCGACCGCCGCCACCGCCACCGCCATTCTGGCTGAAGCAATCGGAGCAATAGACCGGGCGGTCGCCCCTGGGGACGAACGGTACCTGGGTCTCCTTGCCACAGCTGGCGCATGTGACGTCTGTCATGGTGCGCTCGCTGCGACCGTAGCCGCCGCCACCGCCACCACCGTAGCTGCTGTAGCCACCACCGCCACCGCTGCGACCACCGCCGCTGCCGTAGCTGTCGTAGCTGTCGCCGTAGCCGCCACCACCGCCTGCGCGTGCAGCCTTCTTGGATGCGCGGCAATCGGGGCAACGAACGGGGTCGGTGTAGCCCCTCTGCGAATAGAAGTCCTGCTCACCCTCGGTGAACACAAACTGCGTACCACAATCGCGGCACGTAAGTGTCTTGTCTGCCATGTTGTTTTATTTTCTCCCTTGTTAAACTGAAAAGAGCCTACGGGTTAACTGGTGGGAAGGGCCAACGGGGGAGTTTCTGAGGGCGTCTACGCGCTTACCGGGGAGGAAATGTGCGAGAACCTTTCGATACTTTTTACTTTAGCCACCCTACCACGACATAAGTGTACCACATTCAGCGACCGTAAGCAAGCCCCTTTTCTCACGTGTTCGCGTGCGTGAGAAAAGGCCGCCTGTCGCTCGCATTTACCTCACCCTCCGAGTGCCGCCAGGGCCTCCCGTGCCTTCTCCACCTGAGCTTTGGCGGCCTCGGATGTGGAATGGCCCAGCTTCTCGATTACCTGCCGCAGGGCCAGGCGGCACGCCTCGTTGAGAGCGTCAGCTTGCGGCACCTGGATGTCAGGCTCCACCCCGGTGCCTTCCCAGTTGGTAGAGGTGATAGGGTTGATGGGGCGGCCCGTGGGCACGAAGACCTGGAAATGCGGCGACACCGGGAAGTCGCGGCCTGGATTGGCGCTGCCCTCGGTGGTCTCGCCCACTATGGTGGCCCTCTTCAGGTTCTTCAGGGCGTAGACGAATTCCTCCCCGGCGGAGGAGGTGCGGTTGCTCGTCAGCAGGTACACCGGCTTGTAGGGAGTGCGCGGGCCGGGGACGTAGGGTAAGGTCCAACTCTGGGTGGTCGTGTCGCTCTCGCGCTCGTAGAAGCTGCTCAGGTGTACGGGTTCGGCCTTGAACAGAAAACTGCTCAAGAGAGCCACCATAGTGGGCGAGCCGCCCCTGTTTCGGCGCAGGTCGATGATGAGCGCATCGCTGTGCGCCAGCAGGTTCATAGCGCCGACCGCCGTCTCGCCCGCGCCGGGGTACTCAGCGTCCCAGAAGTCGCGCAAGTCGAGATAGCCGATGTTGCCGTCCAGCCGTTCCACCCTGTAGAAGCCGAAGTTGACGCTACGAGCCTCGGCAACCCATAGTGCTGTTTGCGCGGCAAAGTCCTCTTCCTCCGGCACGTCGAGGGGGCGGGCTTCGGTGCTGTAACGCACCTTCAAATGCCCATCGTGGCTGACCGCCTGGAGGTCGGTGGTGAGCCTCTCGCAGAGGGCGGCGGGCGTAGCAAGATCGTCGTAATCACCTGCGGCGAGGGCCGTCCGCAGCTTCTCACCCATACTCTCCGCCACCTGGGGAAAGACGTAGTATTTATTCAGCGCCGCGATAGTGTTCTCCACCACCTGGCGGCGAGTGTCCGCGTCGATGGTTGCACCTGTCCGAGCCATAGAGAAGCGTCTCCCTTTGTAGATTGAGGTACTGGGTGTCCAGCCGGGGCATTGTAGCACATCGCACAACAGCCACTCCGCAACCACTTTGTTGCCTGTATATCGCCATATTCCAGGTTCGTATTACGTCTTCTTGCTGTATAATGGCTGCCAGGAAGCTCATGAGTCATGCTTTGCGCTTCCTCTATCGTCAACAACTGGTGGCTGCCGCACAACCGGCTTTTTAGCTGCGGTGGTCCTATATTGCACCCGGAGGGCGGCATGAGACTACAGGGTAACAGGCGAGGGACCGTCTTGCTAATCGGCATAACTATCGCCATCCTTATTCTTCTGGCAGTTGGGTATGTTGTCTTTATACCCCGCTAACCCCACATACCCCGTAGCCGAAACAGGAGGAACCGTAAGATGCTAAAGGGCCAATCGGTAATCGACAAGGACGTGCTCAGCCGCGCCGACGGGGTGAAGCTCGCCTCGGTGAAGGACCTGGTCATATCGAAGGACCACACGCGGGTAGTGGCATTTCTCACCCAGGAGGGCGGGTTGTTCAGCAAGGCCCGTATGGTGCCCATCTCCAAGCTGGTGAGTATAGGCAAGGACGCCGTGGTGGTCACCGACAGCGCCGCCGACACCGAGGCCGAGGACGACCCCACCGTCAAGGAGAGCCTGGACAGCAAGGACCGGCTCATCGGCAAGGCGGTGTATACCGATACCGGCAACGAGCAGGCGGTGGTCAACGACATCTACTTCGATGAGAAGTCGGGCAGCATCGTGGGCCTGGAGCTTGCGGGCGGCGTGCTCGAAAACTCCTCGGACGGCACCGCCTACCTGCCTATAGAGGAAGTCATCAGCATCGGCCAACACGCGGTGATGATCCGCGCCCAGGCGGTCGGCGCGTTGCTCGAGCAGGCTAGTGGCGGGCAAGCGGCCGCGCGCAAGGCGGAGGGGCAGGGGTCCGCGTCCTAGCTCCGTCAGCCGCCGCTTGACGACACCAGGGCTACGTGCCCACGTTAAGACAAACTGCTCTGCCCATGAACCTTTCTTAAGTGGGCAGGGCAGTTTTGCTATGCCAAGCGCGTCCGCATCGTGGCAATTCTTGGTGCAATGTGGGCCGAATTACCGTTCCTTGTCACTCCCTTTGAACTGCCATGTCTCGTCCATAAGTACGATGTTTGCTCTTTCCTGCGGTGCTATGCTGCTGTAAGAAAAGGGTAACGATGTGCAGAGGGACGAGATTTCTCACTCCGTTCGAAATGACCATGTGAGGCTTTGGCTGCTAATGTTCTGAACTCCTTTTCTTGAGAAAGCTATCTGCTTATAGAAAGCAAATGACAGGGACTACACAATATAAGGAGGCATACAATGAGCAAGGTATATATCGAAGTCGAGGGCGTGATAGACGCTCCCGCGCAAGAGGTCTATGACATCATAGCCGACTATGAGAACGGGCACCCGCACATCCTGCCGAAGGAGCACTTCAGCGACCTCACGGTGGAAGCGGGCGGCAAGGGGGAAGGCACCATCGTGCGCTTCCGCAACAAGGCGGGCGGCGTGGACAGGGCCTATCGCATGCAGGTCGTGGAGCCTGAGCCGGGCCGGGTGCTGGTGGAGAAGGATACCGAGGGCACCGACCTGGCTACCACGTTCACGGTGACGCCGGTGGACGGCAGCAAGTCGAGCGTTCGCATCAGCACCGAGTGGACGGCGAGCGGCGGGGTCGCGGGGCTGGCGGAGCGGCTGTTCGCGCCGAGGATGCTGCGGCCCGTGTACGAGAAGGAGTTGCGGCAGTTAGCGGCGTTCGCTGACAAAGCCTGAATCTGGTCCCAGACGTCGAAGGGCGTAGCGCGGACAACATTTGTGAGTAGCATGACGCCATGCTACTCACAAATGCGGGGCGAAGGGCTCCCACTACGCCCCCAACTTGCACTTTACGGCTGGTTCCCCAGTTTTGCAAGCACCTCATCAACGATGTTGCGCTGACCTTGGCAGCTAGTGCCGGTTCCCTGCAATCCCCGGTCGTTGGGTTGTAGCGATGCCTGGTCCATGCATGCCGTGTATGCTGCATGTGCCTTTTCGTACAGCATCCTTGCCTCCTTGACGTCGCCCAGGACCGTTGTTGAGTGAGCCTTTTGGCGGTATGCAGCACCAAGCTCCTGGTTAGCGTGTGCGACGTAACCTGGCTGCATCTTTCCCTCCAGCAGAGTGAGTACCTTACCGTATTCCTCTATAGCCATGTCGAACCAGGGTAGAGCCTTTACGTCCTCGTGGCGACTCCCGTAACTAGCAGCGTATGTACGGTAGGCTATTCCCAGGGAAAGGTGCGCTCTAATGTCAGCGTAAGCGCCGGAGCCTCCCGGCCTGTCCGCGTAGTCAACGGCCTGCCTGTACTCTGTGACAGCCAGCTCGATGCAGGGAAGTTCCACAGTCTCCTTGACGCCCGTGAAATAGGCGCTATCGCTGCATGGCATGGTTGCACGGTCACGTGCCGCCACCCGGGAGGCGAGCTTATGGTAGATGTGGCCCGTACCGATGTACGCCCTGGCATAGCTGGGATTTTGCTTCTTGCTTTGCTGGAATGCCTCGTAAGCCTTCTTGTACTCTTCGAGGGCCTTTTCCTTGTCACCTTTACGTTCGTAATCATCGCCGAGCGTGAGGTGCTGCCGTCCGATGAAATGGTATACCACCTCCTGACCTTGTGTGTCGCCGCCCCAGTATCGCGGCTCAAGCGCCTTCTTGAAGAAGTCCAGCGCCTCCAACGGACGGCGGTTCTTCTCTTTGTTCAAGCCTTGCATAAAGAGAGTCACTACCCCGCTACGCTCGAGTAGCACCTCCTCAACTTCTGCCCTCGTATCACTGTAGCGAATTGGTAGAGAGACGGAGAGCGGCGATCCCAGCGCGTAGGTACCGAGTATCTCATCTGCCTGACCATTGAGTGGGGCCACGTAGAATTCCAGGCTCAGGTCTGGGTTAGGTCCGCTCGTGAGCACACCATAGACGAGCATGTCTGCGTTTATGGACCTGGCTAGCCTGGCTGCGTTGGAGCGGCGTTCTTCACTCGTGCGGCCCGGTATTATCCCAATCTGGACCCTCTTCTCGGTCACGCTCATGCTATCGTGCCATATCCAGAAATTGGCGCCTAGAGATTCTGTCGTGAGGCCTTTGAAGAGCCAGGTACTCATCGTCCTGCCGTCCTCTATGGCTTTCGTCTGCCCGTTCTCGTCCAATTGAGCGAAATCCGCCAGGGCTATGTTGAAGGTTCCCGTCATCTCGGCGGGTGCCTGCATTACCTGGTAGCCGAACCAGAGAAGGGGTGAGGCAGCGAGGAGGAACAGGGCCAGGCCCAGGGCCACCCACCTTACAGGGATAGCCACAAATACAAACTCTCTGATCCATTGCGGGTGCTTGAGGTCGGCAATAGCCAAGCGCATCTTCTCAAGCTCTTCTTTGCGGTCCACACCGACCAAGCTGCTGTCTCTGAGGTTAGCCACAAAGTCGAGCAGGGTCTTACGCCCTTGCCTGGTCAGGACCAGCACAAGGTGGTCTGCAAAGGCTTGAGCGTCACCTTCCCACTTGATCTTGGAGCGCAGGCGGTCGAAGCCCATGTTTCCAACGAAGGCCTGCCGTTCGTTGCTAAGCTGTAGTGCGCGCAGGTCGCTCAGGAATTTGACCAGCCGCTTCCGGGTATCCATGCTGTACGTGCCTCCTGTACTTGCCTCCTGTACTTGCCTCCTATCCTGATGGGCCTGCATCACTGGTAAGGAGCAGCATGCCCCTGGTTAGCCGCACTCCTTTGTCGCCATGTTGCTATGCCGCTATGCCGCTATGTGGCCGCGGCGTCGATGAGCTGCCGTATGTTGGGCGGCAGGTCCGCGAGGACCCTGAGGATCAAGATGCCCTCGTTGCGGAAGAACGAGCGCCGGGTGGTCGGCTCGGGCAGGTTACCCCCAGCGTGGTGCAAAGCCACCACTTCCCACCGGTCGTTGAACACGGGCGAGCCGGACGACCCCGGCAAGGTGGAGGTTACGTATTGGGCTACGTTACCCCCGACATATTCCACCAGGTTGTTCTGAAGCGAGATCTTCTTGGGCTGGCCCGCTGCGTGCTGGATGATGTTTATGCGCTCGTCCTTCTGTACGTCTCGCGCCTTCAGTGGCAACCAGCCCCAGGTGCGCCCCGGTTCCCCGTCTAGCTGCACAACCGTGTAATCGAGGGGCTGGCTTGTGTGGAAGACTCCGCCGGGTTTGGCGCGGTACTCCGCAGCCGGCTGGGCTTCGCCTTTCCAGTTCTCCTCGTAGTTGAAGCGGAAGACCGTTTCCGACAAGAGGTCTGCCGAGGGTATCACGTGATTGTTGGTTATCATGAGATCAGGCGTGACGAGGAAGCCGGTCCCCGAACCTGTATGCAGACCTATGTACGCCACCGACCTGGCAACCACCAGGGCCTGCGACAGGAAGGCAATCGGGCGCAGGGTGTTCTCCCCAATGACCTTCTCCTGCACCTCTGCGCCGGTCGTGCTTCCGCGCCAATCACCGACGTCAGGCGAGGGCGCTATGGGCGTCATGAGGTTGTACTTGTTCATGATGGCAGCCACGCGCTCCTGGTCTTGTAGGCCCATGAAGCTCTTGACCACGTTAAGGAACTGGCCCAATGTCTCCTCGTCGTAAGTCAGCCGCCCGTAGCTGGATAGATAGCTGACAATCTCACTGACAGCCGAGTACTGCGGGTCCGAGAGGTCCATATGTGGGGCCAGGTCTCCCAGACCGGCGTTCTCGAGCACCTGCCGCCTCTGCCTCTCCGAGGCCAGTTCGCGCCGGTTTTGCAGGAGCTCGATCAGTACGTTGCGGTCCTTATACTCAAGTTCTACCAACTAGCATCTCCTTGTCTGCTATGTTGCTCCCCCGGT
>JALZHI010000075.1 GCA_030913985.1 Chloroflexota bacterium
GGACCAGAGTACGACACATGTACTCTGGTCCCTTTGCTTAGAACTCAACCGTCCTTAACTTGGCGCGTCCTCTGCGTCTTGGCGTCTTGGCGTCTTGGCGTTTAGCACTTGTTGACGTTCAAGCGGCTGTGGCATGCTTCGTGCCTCCATCCTACTAAGGGCGATATGTAACGCAATTGGAGGACACAAAGTGGACAACAATAGAACTGTAGACGTGGGCACCCTGCTCGATTCGGTTGCCCAGACACTCAAGCAAAACCAGGCGGGCCTCGACAACACCGGCGCGAAACAGGGAGCGAACGCGCACGGCCAGCGGATGGCGGCGGCCTTCCAGGTAGCGGCACAAGCCGCCCGACAATCGGGTAGCCGGGACGCGGGCAAGCAGTTCGCGGCGGCGGCAGAGGCGATGCGGCGCGGCGGCAAGGGCAAGGCGACCCAGTATTACGCCAACGGCCTCGAACTGGCGGCCCAGGAGTTCAAGGGCAAGCGGGGTATCACCCCGGACGACCTCGGACCCCTGTTGCAGGCACTCGCTGGCGGCGCGCAAAAGGGCAACCCCGCACAGCCGGGCCAGGGTAGCATGCTCGACGCGCTGCTCCCTGCTGCCCAGGGCTTCCAGAACGCGCGGGGCAGCGGCCAGGACCCGCAGAGCGCCGCAATCCAGGCCCTGGGCGGTGCGGTGATGGGCGCGAAGAACACGCAGCAGGCTCAGAGGGGTGACTGGTTCGGCGGAAAGCAGCCAACAGGCGGCGTGATCGACCCCGGCGCGGCTTCAGCCACCAACATCATAGGCGGCATCGTCGGCGCTTTGCTGCCGCACGTACTCGGCGCGGTGATGAGCCGCATGGGCGGCGGGCAATCCCAGGCGCAACAAGCCCCTGCACAGGGGCTGCCGCAGATGGGCGGCGACCCTAACGACCCGCTGGGCGGACTGGGCGGACTAGGCGGACTGCTCGGCGGACTGGGGGGTCTGCTCGGTGGGCAGGGCGCGCAGCAGGGACAAGGGGACCCGCTTGGCGGTCTGGGTGCCTTGCTAGGCGGCGGCCAGGCTCCCCAACACGGCCAGGGCAGGCAGGGCAACTCACAGGGCAACCCGTTGGAAGACCTGTTGGGCGGACAGTCACCGCTTGGTGGGCTATTTGGTGGAGAGCAGCCGCGGAAGGACGACTCCCGGTACGTCTAGCTCCAGAACGCAAAGAAAACGGCCCCGCTACGCTAAGCGGGGCCGTTTTCTTTGTCTACTTTACTGGGGCGGGGCGGCGTAGGGCTTCTGTCCGATTGCCAGCAGTATCGGCGTGCCGGTCTTCACGCCCTCGTCCGTGAAGTACTTCCCGATTTCCTTCAGGTGCTCCTTCTCGAATTCGAGCCGCTTCTCATGCGGCATCTCCTGCAACAGCAGGTCGCCCCAGGTGCTGCCGCGCCCGTACTTCCACCAGTCGCTGGGGGAGGTGAAATGCACGGGGATCGACTCCTCACGTGCGTGGACGCGCTGCAATCCCGCCGCCTTCAACAGTTGCTCCAGGCCTTCGCCGGTGCGCGTCAGTTTGGCGGTTTCGGAGTACTCCGGCGGGTGAAGGTCCATCTCGTCCGAGACCTTGCGCAGCCGCGCCATGTAGGGTTGGCTGAGGGGCGCGAAAGCCGTTTCAGGATCGGCAGAGGACACCACCAGGCGACCGCCCGGCTTGAGCACGCGACACATCTCGGCCAGGGTGCCGGGGATATCGGGGAAGTAAAAGATCGCCAGGCCGCAGGTCACCAGGTCGAAGCTGTTGTCCTCGAACTCCAGGTGGCGGGCGTCCATCATCTTGTACTCGACGTTCTTCACCTTGCGGGCGCGAGCCTTACGTTCTGCGAACTCCAACATGCCCTGTGCAAGGTCGATACCGACCACCTTGCCTTCCGCTCCCACGCGGTCGGCGAGCGCGAGGGCCAAGTTGCCGGTGCCGGTCGCCACGTCCAGGACGTGATCGCCCGCCCTGGGGGAGATCACTTCCACCAGCTTACGGTCGGACTTCTCGGCCAGGCCATGCCCGAACTCATCGAACTCCGCCGCCTCGTGGCTGTAGGTCTCCACCACCATCTGGTCGAACAGCTCCTCACGGGCCAGCGGCTTGGGCTTGTCGCCGGGTTGGTCGCTCACCTTGGTGGTCTTGGTGGGCAGGGCCGTCGTGGTGCCGTGCGCCGCAGCCGTGGCTTCGCGCTCGATGTTGGTGGCATCGCCGTGCTGGCGGATGTAGTTGAGCAGGCCCCCCTCGACTATGATGTTCACCTGGCGCGGCGACAGGTTGTGCTTGAGCTGGTACTTGCTGCCCTTGGTGACGTTCTCCACCTCTACTGTCTCGGCACCCGACTTGAGCGCCTCGCGCACGTTCGCCATGCGAAGCTCGTCGCCCTCCGAGATGTCGGCGTAATCCAGCGGGTCTATGAACACCAGCGGCAAGATGCCGAAGTTGATGAGATTGTCGCGGTGGATGCGGGCGAAGCTCTTGACCAGCACCGCCTTCACGCCCAGGTACATCGGGGCGAGCGCGGCATGCTCGCGGCTGGAACCCTGGCCGTAGTTGCTACCACCCACCACGAAACCGCCGCCTGCCTCCTTGGCGCGGGTGGCGAACGAGGGATCCACCTTCTCGAACACGTACTCGGAGATGCCGGGTATGTTCGAGCGCAGGGGCAGTATCTTGGCACCGGCGGGCATAATGTGGTCGGTGGTGATGTTGTCGCCCACCTTGAGCAGCGTCTTGCCCTCCAGGTCGGCAGTCATCGGCTTGTTGATCGGCAGCGGCTTGATGTTCGGTCCGCGCACGATCTCTACCGCAGCGGGGTCCTCGGCGGGGGACACTATCATGTTGTCCTCTACCAGGAACTTATCCGGCACGTCTACCTCAAGCCTGCCACCAAGCGTGCGGGGGTCGGTAATGACGCCGGTGAGCGCCGATGCCGCGCAGGTCTCAGGGGAGGCCAGGTATACTTGCGCGTTAGGGGTGCCGGAGCGCCCCTCGAAGTTGCGGTTGAAGGAACGTATCGACACCGCGCCCGAAGAAGGGGCCTGGCCCATGCCGATGCAGGGCCCGCACGCCGACTCCAGGATACGCGCACCCGATTCGATCAGGTCGCCAAGCGCGCCGGAGCGAGCTATCATGGTGTACACCTGGCGCGAGCCGGGGGTCACGCCAAAGGAAAGGGAGGGGTGCACCGTCTGGCCTTTGAGCACGCCCGCCACCGTTTGCAGGTCGACGAACGACGAGTTGGTGCATGAGCCTACGAGCACCTGGGAGACCGGGGTGCCTTCCACCTCGCGCACCGGCACTACGCTGTCGGGGCTGTGCGGCCTGGAAATCAGCGGCTCAAGCTCGTCCAGCACTATCTCGATGATGCCGTCGTACTCGGCGTCCTTGTCGGGGCCAAGCTCTACCCAGTCCTTGTCGCGGCCCTGGGCCTTCATGTATTCGTGGGTGCGCTTGTCCGAGGGGAAAATCGAGGTGGTAGCGCCAAGCTCGGCACCCATATTGGTGATCGTGCCGCGCTCAGGCACCGACAGGTCGGCCACGCCAGGCCCGCCGTACTCGATGATTTTGCCGACGCCGCCCTTTACGGTGAGGCGGCGCAGTAGCTCGAAAATAATGTCCTTGGCGGCCACCCAAGGCTGCCGCTTGCCTATCAGACGCACCAGCCAGACTTCCGGCATTGCCATGTAGAAGGGGCCGCCACCCATAGCGACCGCCACGTCCAGGCCGCCCGCACCAATCGAAATCATGCCCAGTCCGCCGCAGGTGGGAGTATGGCTGTCCGACCCCAGCAGGGTCTTGCCCGGTATGGCGAATCTCTCCAGGTGTACCTGGTGGCAGATTCCGTTACCGGGCCGCGAGAAATAGATGCCATACTTCGCGGCTATCGACTGTAGAAAGCGGTGGTCGTCCGCATTCTCGAAGCCGGTCTGGAGCATGTTATGGTCTACGTAGCTCACCGACACGTCCGTGCGCACCCGAGGTATGCCCATAGCCTCGAATTGCAGGTAGGCCATCGTGCCCGTGGCGTCCTGCGTGAGCGTCTGGTCGATCCTTATAGCTACCTCTTTACCCGGCTTCATCTCCCCGGATACGAGGTGCGCCTCAATGACTTTCTGTACCAAGTTCCTTGGCATAACCTTCCTCCACTTGACGGCGTTGTCTCTTATGTTTCCTTCATAATATTCTCATCTATCCGTTAATTATATCACATAGACACAGGACGCTGCACGGCTTCAGGTGCTACTATGATGAATAGTAAAGACAACATCTAAACGCCAAGACGCCAAGGACCACGCCAAGAGTATAGTAGGACTCGGAGAATACAAGAAGGAGCAGAGTACGACATATGTACCCTGCTCCTTGTGCTTCAACATAATAATTCTTAACCTTGGCGCGTTCTCTGCGTCTTGGCGTCTTGGCGT
Source organism: Chloroflexota bacterium (assembly GCA_030913985.1). GTDB lineage: Bacteria > Chloroflexota > Chloroflexia > QHBQ01 > JADMIH01 > JADMIH01. The sequence goes on from JALZHI010000075.1 coordinate 4,433, forward strand.
TTAAATTTGTTCGCGCCCCTAGGCACCGTGTAGCTTGGCCTCCACCACTCGGAAATCAGCGACTGCCTGCGCGCGTATGCGGTCGTAGGCTTCGCCTTCCTGGCGCATGATGTACGAGGGGTGGTAGGTTAAGATTACCTCTGTATCGTCCATACCCTCCAGAGGTAGTGGGAATGGCATCAGTTGGCCGCGCTCCTGCGTCATGCGCACGTCGCGCCCCAGCATAGCCTTGGCCGCCACCGCACCGAGGCAGCACACCACCTTTGGTTTGATTATGTCTAGTTCACCCACCCGCCAGATGGTGCAGGCCTTGATTTCGGGCACGCGGGGAGCGCGGTTGGACACGCGCTTGCCGGTGACTGCCGTGGGGCGGCACTTGACCGTGTTGGTTATCCAAACCTCGTCCCGCGAGATGCCAACCTCCTCCAAAATCGAGTTGAGCATCTGCCCGGCGCGGCCGTAGAAGGGGTGCCCGTGCTTGTCCTCCTCGGCCCCCGGCGCTTCACCGATGATGAGCACGGTGGCTGTGGGCGAGCCTTCCCCGAACACCACCTGCGTGCGAGTGGCGCACAGGTCGCACCGGCAGCAGCGCACGCCCGGCTCTCGTAGCGCGGCCAGGGCGGTGGCTTTGTCCTGCCTGTAGGCTGGCCCGGCGGCCTGCGCGGGCACGTCGGCCAGCATATCCTCGTGCGGGTGTATGATTTCCTCGACCGATGCGTGCTCGTGCGGCTGTGCGGCTTTAGGCATGCAATTCTCCCCCTTCTTTGTATAATGCACAGGAGCAAGGGATATGCCGCTGTTTGGACGATAGACGATAGACGATAGACGATAGACGATAGACGATAGACGATAGACGATAGGCATAACACGTAACACGTAACACGTAAAGGCCCAAGTTAGATATTGCGCTGCAATAGTTACGTGTTACGTGTTACGTGTTACGCATTCGCATCAAAGGAGAAAATAATGGCAATAGAGCCTGAAGTGGGCTTGTCGAAAGAGACTGTATACGACGGTAAGCTGATTAAGGTGGTCAGGGAGATGGTGCGGCTACCGGATGGCAGGGAGAGGCCCCGCGAGCTGGTGTTGCACCCTGGGGCGGTGGCGCTGGTGGTCGTGGATAACGAGGACCGGCTGGTGATGGTGCGGCAGTACAGGCGGGCGGCTGATGGGGTGCTGCTGGAGATACCGGCCGGTACTCGCGAGCCGGGCGAGGACGCCGAGACCTGCGCCCGCCGTGAAGTGCTTGAGGAGACAGGGTACAGCGCGGGACGCGTGGAGCGCCTGGGTGGCTTTTTCACGGCACCCGGCTTCTGCACCGAGTTCATCGAGTGCTTTCTCCTTATGGACCTCAGCCCAGGTCACGCGGCGGGCGATGAAGACGAGAACATAGAGATAGAGCGTCTGACCTTCGAAGAGGCACTGGAGAGCATAGGGCGTGGCGACATTCGGGACGCAAAGTCAATTGCGGGCATCCTGATGTGGCACAACCTGAAGGGCAAGGGATAGATCGCTAGGGCCGCGCTTATTGGGATTCCAGTTCCCTCAGCGCGATGTCGGTCCTGTACTGCGCGCCCGGCATCTCTATCCGCGCTACGTTGCGGTAGGCGGTCTCGCGGGCCTCTGCGAGCGTCGGTGCCCGGCTCACCACGGTCAGCACGCGGCCGCCGGTGGCTTTGAGCGCGAAGTCTTCAGGTATGGCGACCGGCTGCGACGGGCCTGAGAAGAGCGTGCTGAACAGCGGCTTTCGCCTGGACGTGCCGCCCACCGGGGGTTGTAGCGCCAGGGTACCGGCGGCTTCGGTGCTTCCGTGGAACACCAGCGTGCCCTCTTCCACGTTCTCAAACCCCGATATCGCTACAGGTGAGGACTTGCCCGCCGGGTAGTTCTCCGAGGCAAGCACCACACCCACCACCGCCTCATCGCTCCACTCGATAGTCCCCACCCGCGAAAGGTCGCCTGCGAAGATGGCAACACCTATCTCCTCAAGGGGTGTCTTCAACCTTGGCAGGAGCACTTGCGTTTCCGGGTCACCCAGGCGGCAGTTGAACTCCAGCACTTTCGGGCCATGGGCTGTCAGCATCAGCCCCGCGTACAGCACCCCTCGGTACTTGATGCCCTCGCGCGACATGCCGTCCAGTGCCTTCTGGAGAATGTCGCGCTCCACATGCGCCCAAAGTTCCGGCGTCACGTGTGACGTGGGCGTGTAAGCTCCCATGCCGCCCGTCATTGGCCCACGGTCGCCGTCGAGCAGCCGCTTGTAGTCGCACGATGGGGGCATCATCGCCACGCGCTCGCCGTCCGTGAAGGCCAGTCCGCTCACCTCGAAGCCTTCCAGGTATTCCTCCAGGATCACTATCTTGGCCGCGTCGTCCATGGGTAACGCACCTGAGCCTTGCATCTGGGTAATGGCCTCGCCCGCCTCCACGGCGTCACGCACGATAGCCGCGCCCTTGCCTGCCGCCAGTCCGTCCGCCTTGAGCACCAGGGGGTATTGGGTCTCCGGGTCGTGTAGCGCGCCGGTGATGCTGTCCAACCCACGGACCACCCGGTATTGCGGTGCCGGGATGCCATGCCGGGCCATGAAGTCACGCGCCCACGCCTTGCTCGTCTCGATGCGCGCCGCCGCCTGCGTGGGACCGAGCACCGGCACGCCGAGCAACATCAGCGAGTCCGCGATGCCGAAGCTGATGGGTACTTCCGGCCCGACAATCACCAGGTCGAGCCTGTTGTCGAACGCCCACCCCGCCAGGATGTCGCACTGAGATTCGGTGCCGATGGGCAGATCGACGTTTTGGGCCAGGATGCCGGTGCCCGCGTTACCGGGCGCGCAATAGATGTCGGTCACGCCTGGGCTGGTCGCCAGCTTCCACACGAGGGCGTGCTCTCTGGCACCGGAACCGACCACAAGTACTCTCATCAGCTATGCCTTCCTTACGGGCGATGTATAAGTCCTGAGACCATAATATATTGTCTCTGGCCCCACGGAAAATGTCAGCCGATCCACCGCGCACTGGCGTACTTGGAGGCGCACCAGGCCATGAGCAGCAAGGCCGGGACGACCGCTCCTAGCGCCAGCCAGCGCATACGCCCCCGCAGCGTACCAAGCCAGATCAGCCCCGGCCACAGGGGGAGCACGTAGCGAGCCATCGAGAAGGTGATATTGAAGCTAAGCGGGTAAATGATTCCGAGGGCGAGCCACGCCCACTCCGAGGCCAGCAACTTTCGCCGGGCGAGAAACCCGCCCGCCACCAGCAGCACGGGCAGCGCGAGGTCCAGTAGCAGGTATAAGCGGCTGCCCTGGCCGTAGTAGAGCACCGTATCCTGCCCCGGTGGGAAGCCCCCCGTAAGGCTCTTCCAGAGGTCCGCCAGGCTGTTCCAGTATGTCCCGAGGAAGAACGAGGCGGTATGGTCCCAACCCTGCTCCATGCTCTTGTTCATTGCCAGGGGGTCGCCAAAGCGCCACCATAGGAAGCCCATGTACAGCAGCACCCCGGCGGGTACCAACCCCAGCCAGAGGGCGTCGGGCCGGACCTTGCGCCACCGCCAGCCGGTCTGAGCAAGGTAGTCCACCGCAAGCACGGGAAGCAGGAGCGCACCCGCGAATCGTGTCAGCGTGGCGAGCAGGGCGAGCAGGCCCACGCACAACCACTTCCACCGCCACTCAGAGCGGGCCAACAGGAAGGCCCCAAGCACCAGCGCGAGGAACAGGCTTTCCGTATATATGGCCGAGAAGAAGAAGGCGGTAGGCATGGAAGCCAGGGCCAGCGCCACCATTGCCGCTCCGGCGTGTCCCAGCCTCGGCGCGAGCCACTTCAGGAGCAAGCCCAAAGCCACGAAGAAGCTGACGTTACTGATAAGCAGGCCCGCGACTATGATAGCGCCGTAGTCTCCGTTGCCCCAGTCCGAGCCGAAGCTAACCCAGCGGAGCAGGCCCGACAGCAGGCTGAGAAGGAACGGGAAGAGAGGCGGAAAGGCGACGTTCGCGCCCGCCGGTGCAGCCGGGTCGAACGCGTAAGAATCACTGGCAATGGTGGCGTAGTGCGCGGCGTCCCACATGAGGGACATTTCCGCCAGCCAGCCCGCGCTGTATTCCGGGTTGTCTCGCACCAGGCGGTTGGCCCCTGTGTAACCCCCGGCGAGTGCAAACAGGCGTGTAAAGACGAAGATGAGCGCGGCAGTGGCCCACTGGTTGGTGAGCAGACGTGCGAACAAGAGCCGGTAGCGAGACATGCGAGCAGCCTCGCCGGGCCGGGCGGCAGGAGTGGACTGAGTACCGGCCTGGCTCGCGCTTACTCCCATTCGATAGTAGCGGGCGGCTTGGAGGTAATGTCGTAGACGACGCGGTTGACGTGTGCCACTTCGTTCACGATGCGGCTCGACACGCGGGCCAGCATGTCGTAGGGCAGCTTGGCCCAATCGGCGGTCATGCCATCGACGGAGCTTACGGCACGTATGGCAACCACGTCGGCGTAGGTGCGATTGTCGCCCATCACGCCCACGCTGCGCACGGGGAGCAGCACGGCGAACGCCTGCCAGGTTTCCCGCATCAGGTCCGCGGCCCGCAACTCGTAGCGGAGTATAGCGTCGGCGGCACGTAGCGTCTCCAGCCGCTCGCGCGTGACCTCTCCCAGCACCCTGACGGCAAGCCCCGGACCGGGGAAGGGATGCCGCCACACTATCTCCTCCGGCAAGCCAAGCTGGAGGCCCACCTCCCGCACCTCGTCCTTGAACAGGTAGCGTAGCGGCTCTACCAGCTTGAAACGCAGGTCCTTGGGGAGTCCTCCGACGTTGTGGTGGGTCTTGATGCGGGCGGCGGAGGGCCTTTCGGGGCTGGCGCTCTCGATCACGTCCGGGTAGACGGTGCCCTGCGCGAGGAAGTCGAACTGGCCGAGCTTCAGGGCCTCTTGCTCGAACACTCGGATGAAGGTCTCGCCGATACGCTTGCGCTTCTCCTCCGGGTCGTCCACCCCGGCCAGCCTGTCTAGGAACCGGTCGGCGGCATCTACCGCCACTAGGTTCATGTGCATGTTGCGGCCAAACGTGTCGACCACTTCCTTTGCTTCGTTATGTCGTAGCAGCCCGTTGTCCACAAAGAGGCACACCAGGCGGTCACCGATAGCCCTGTGCACTAGGGCCGCGGCCACCGAGGAGTCCACCCCGCCGCTCAGGCCGCAAAGCACCCGCCCGTCACCCACCGCCGTGCGTATCTGGTCCACCGCCGTCTCGATGAACGAGGCGGAGTTCCAGGTGGGGCGCAGGCCCGCAACGTCGAACAGGAAGTTCGCAAGCACCTCCTTGCCCTGGGGAGTATGTATCACTTCGGGGTGGAACTGTATGCCGAGCACTGGCCCCTTGCCCATCGCGGCCACGGGGGCGTTGTCGGACACCGCGAGCACCTCAAACCCTGCGGGAGGCTCCGTTACCTTGTCGCCGTGGCTCATCCAGACGGGCAGCGTGTCGCCCAAGCCCTTGAAGAGGGGCGATTCGGCCACGCGGCGTATGGTGGCAGGCCCGTACTCGCGGTGCGTCGAGCCTGCGACAGTGCCACCGAGGGCACGCGTCAGCAGTTGCAGGCCGTAGCATATGCCGAGCACCGGCGTTTGGTTGTAGAGCACGTACTGGGGGAGTTGAGGAGCGCCAGGCTCGTACACGCTGGAAGGGCCGCCCGACAGGATGAACGCCGCGGGTTGGAGCCGGTCTATCTCAGATTGTGGGGCGTCACAGGGCAGCAGTTCCGCGTACACCCCAAGCTCTCGCACCCGCCGGACAATCAGTTGCGAGTACTGCGACCCGAAATCGATCACCACGACGGTATCGTGCTCCTGGGCCGGGCGCGGGGCGCTTACCACCGGACCTTCGACCTGAGGGCGGTCCGCTTCCTCCGCGACTATCTCTTCGGCTTCCAGCAACAGCTCGTCAATCTCCAAGCGGCCTGTCTCCTCCAAGTTGGACCTCCCTCTCGACTGCAACCAGACTCAGACGCTACTCCTGTACCTGTGGGCCGGACCCGCGCGCCCGGTCGGCGCTGAAGAACGCTCGCGCCAGCTTCATGAACTGATCGGGCTTCTCGTAGTAGGGCATATGCCCCGCGCCCCTGATGATCGCCAGGCGCGCGCTCGGCAGGTGCTTCGCCAGGAAAGCGCCGTGCTCCAGCGGGGCCACCCGGTCGCGAGAACCCCACACCACCAGCGTGGGCATGGTTACATCCCGCAGGCGGTCCGTGACGTGATCGTGATGCGTAGTCTGCGTCCCATCTCGGAACGCCCTCGACTTGAGCGCCAGCCTGAACACCTTGGGATACAGCCTGAAGTGCCACGCGCTCGCATCGCTCAACATCTTGACAGGGTCTAGCCAGCGGGGGCCGGATTGCGGCAGACCTGAGCCACCGACCACAAGCAACCTGCTCACGCGGTCCGGTTGCATGGAGGCCATAATAAGGGCTATCTGTGCCCCTAGCGAGTGCCCGATCAGGTTGAAGCTGTGGTGTCCCAGCGTATCCATGAACGCCAGCATCGCGGCCGCATAAGCCTCAGTTCCGTGGGCGGACAGCAGTCCCGAGTCGCCGAAGCCGGGCATGTCGGGCGCGATCACGTGGAAGTGCTGGGCTAGCGCGGGGAGGGGGTGCGGCAGCCACAGGTCGGCCCCGCCCTGGAAGCCGTGCAGCATCAGGATAGGCGGTCCGCCATGCTCCACGCCCGCCTCAAGATAGCGCACTGCAACTCCCTCCACCTCGATAATGTGCTCTGCGGCACCATGCGGTGAGGAGTTCGATCCTTGGGTCCGGGTCAGTGTAGCTCTCATACCTGCGCGAATTAGTTAAGGCTGCTGCTCGAGTCCCTCAATAAAGTCCAGGATCAACTTGTTGCACTCGGCGGGCTTCTCGTAGAAGGGCATGTGGCCCACGCCTTCAACCACCGTCATCGTCGCCCCTGTAATGTGCTCGGCCATGTAGTAACCATGCTCTACCGGCACCACGCGGTCCTTCTCGCCCCACAGGATGAAGACCGGGAGGTCGAGCTTCGACAGCATCTCACGCATGCTGTCCTTACGCACCATGTCCAGGCATTCGCGCTTGGCACGCGCTCGCAGCCCGATCTTGATGAAGGTCGGATAGTAGCGCCACTGCCTCATGCTGGAATCGGAGAGAGCCACGATGGGCACCAACCAGATGCGCTTAACCAAATCGGGCAGCCCGGCGCTGTCCACCAGCACCAGGCTGCGAACGCGCTCCGGGCTTGCGACGGCGGCAGCCACCGCGAGAAACCCGCCCATAGAGTGGCCCATGACATCGGCCTGCCGGTGGCCCAGCCTTTCAATGAAGCGCACGATGAAGTGGCTGAGCGTTTGCATGTTGTGGATTGGGAGCTTGCTCGAAAGGCCATTGCCGGGCAAATCGACGGCGATAACGTGCCGCCGCTCGGCCAGTCCAAGCACCGTATGCGGGTACCAGTAGTCGCAGCTACCGTTGTAGCCGTGGACGATTACCAGGGGCACCCCGCCATGCTCCGCGCCCGCCTCCACGTACCGCACCCGCACCCCATCTACGCGCACGTAGCGGTCGTGGCTGGGACGCGAGCGAAGCAGCGGTAGCTTAAGCCGGTTTGTCCGAGCCGAGGTAGAGATACTCTTCATCAAACTTCCATTCGTCGGGCGCAATCGCTTCCAGTTGTACCTCGATGCGCGGGTTGAGCGGGTCTATGCGCTTGACCAGGTGGATGTCCACCACGCGGTTGTCGTTCACGCCCAGCGCCTCGCACAGCGCGTCTTGCGTCACCTTTAGGCCGCCGTCCAGGTCTCGCTTGAGAGGGGAGGCAAAGTAGAAATCGATGAACAGCGACAGGTAGCTGCCGCGGAGCGTGGAAAGCATCGCGGGAGTAACCCGGCCCGAGAAGTTGAGGTCTTCAACCTGTCTCTTCACCGCCGCTTTGTAGGCCCGGGCTTCGGCGCTGAGCACCCGCCTGCCGTTCACCGTCGCGTACTGGTTGTTCACGCCTGGAGGCAGAGGCAGCGTCAACTGCAAGCCTACGCCGGCACCTTCCGCGCTTCCCTCCGTCTTCATGGAGCGATTATAACACAACTGGGAGGCGCTCTAACGAAGGCGGTCCGGCTGAGAATTGCACCTCATTCAGTTCGCACCGTGCGTATCCATGCGCCCCAACCGCCGCAGTTCGGGTGCCATGACCGCTATCAAGAGGACAACACCGATGGTCCCTACTCCACCTATCACCACCGCGCCCACTGTGCCAAGCAGCGCGGCAGCCACGCCCGACTCGAACGCGCCCAACTCGTTGGAGATGCCCACGAAGACGGAATGCACCGCGTTCACCCTGCCCCTGAGTGCGTCAGGCGTGCGCGTGAGCAGCAGCGTGGAGCGTATGACTACGCTCACGTTATCCAGGGCACCCAGCAACGCCAGCATCAACATCGATAGAGCGAAGTTGCGGGACAGCCCGAAGACGATTGTCGCCACGCCGAACCCCGCCACCACGACAAGCAGAGTGCGTCCCGCCTTGCGGAGGGGCGGCAAAGCCGCCATCACGAGGGCAGCCAATACGGCCCCAATCGCCGGGGCCGCCCGCAGCCACCCCAGGCCAACCGCACCCACTCCCAGGATGTCCAGCGCGAACACCGGCAGCAGCGCGGTGGCCCCACCGAGCAGCACCGCGAACATGTCGAGGGTGATCGAGGTCAGGATCACAGGTGTGCGCCAGATGAAGCGCACGCCCGCGAGCAAGGAAGTGAGGCTGAGTGGCTCGGTGTCACGCTCGACGGGACGGGGCCGCATCAGGACAAACAGCAGCGCCACCAGCAACAGCAGGCCACCGGCGACGGCATAGACACCAGGAGCCGCACCCCAGATGCCAAGCAGCAGACCGCCCAGGGCCGGACCCATAATGGCCGAGGTCTGCCATGCCCCGCTCGACCAGGCAGCCGCGCTGCCATAGTGCGAGGGCGGCAACACCTGCGCGCTCATCGCGCTGAACGCGGGACTCTGGAAGGCGCGTGCGACACCGATGCCGAACAGCAAAGCGTAGATCGCGGGCAGCGGCCCCGTGCTGAGCGACATGACCACCAGCCCGAAGGCACAGGCCGCCAGCCCGCTCATGGCCGCCACCACGACCCACTTCCGCTCGCGGCGGTCGGCCACGTGCCCGGCGGGCAGCGCCAGCAACAGCACCGGCACGATCTGCACCAACCCGACCAGGCCCAGGGCAAGAGGATCGCGGGTGCGCTCGTACAACTCCCAGCCGACAGCCACCCCGATCATCTGCTCGGCGACCACGGCCATAAAGCTACCCAGTACCAGCAACCGGAAATCGCGGAATCGTAGCGCGGCAAAAGGATCGTGGCGTGCGGGCGGGGCGTCTACTCCCTCCGAACGGGGAGTCTCAGGCGTATCTTCCGGGAACATAGCTCCCCATTATACCCCACGGGGACGACGGACGATGGACGATGGATGATGGTGGCTCTACTAGCGGCTGCCCCTAGCCCAACAGCAGGACACGAGCACCCCGCTCCCCCTGTCATCCTGAGCGTAGCGAAGGATCTCAAAAAGGTGGGTACGGATGCCGTTCGACATCAGGGACTGTGGTGCTGAAGGTTCAGCGTAGCGGTAAAAGTAACATCTTAGATCCTTCGCTGCGCTCAGGATGACAAGGGGGAGTAGGGTCCTGTGACAAGGAGCAGGAGGGTTACCGACCAGGCCCTGATGCATCATGCCCCTTCATGACCCAAACCATCATCCTCTTGGCGGGTCCTTGGCGTCCTTGGCGTCTTGGCGGTTCCGTCTCCCATCGTCCATCGTCCATCGTCCATCCTTCGCAGGCTCAGGACCCATCGTCCCACATGGTGTATAATGTCGCGTGACCTCACCCAGGAGGAGAATGCAACATCATGGCAGAAGATCTTCACAAGTTATTGCGATATATCGTGGAGCGCCCTCTACTGCGCTCCGAACAGTTGGACGCCGAGCGTAACGCCACCGCCGTGCAGGACGTGGAACAGGAAATGGGCGGGATAGCGGAGGATAGCCGTAACCACGCCGAACGGCTGGCACCGGCCTTCGTGCAGGGGCTGCGCGCGGCGGCACAGGCAGGCGGGCCGCTGGTGGTGGACGACACCGACCCGACGGGCAACGACATCGCGGATGCCTTCGCCCGCTTCCTCGTTACCACCAACCTCGCCAGCAGCCAGAGCACCGACCTGGGCGACGAGCACTACCGCTACTCGTTCGAGGTCAACTGGCCGCGCCTGAGGGACATTGCCACCGGGGCGGGTATAGACCTGGACGCGGCGTTGCGCACGCCAAGCTAGAGCCGATGGACAGGAGCCTCGGGCCGGACGAGTCGCAAGCCGCAGGAGCGCCTCAGGGAGACGGCCCTGGTACTGGCGGGCAGAGCGCGAACGCCGAGGAGTCGCGTACGGAAGGCGCTCTCCCGCGCAAACCACTGGCGGAGCTTGAGGAGAAGATAGGCTACACGTTCAAGGAACGGCAGTACCTGGTGAACGCGCTGATACACAAGTCCTACCTCCACGCCGTGCCTGACTTCCCGCTTGGCTCCAACGAACGCCTTGAGTTCCTGGGCGACTCCATACTGGGGTTCATCGTGTCGAGCGACCTCTTCGCGGCGCAGCCGGGCATGACCGAGGGGCAACTTTCCGCCTTGCGGGGTGCGCTCGTACGGTTGAACACACTCGCGGAGTTGGCCGAACCCCTGGAGATCGGGCAGTACCTGTATATGAGCCACGGGGAGGAAGCGGCGGGCGGCAGGGCGCGGGGCAGCAACATGGGCCGGGCAATTGAGGCCGTACTTGGGGCCGTGTACCTCGACGGGGGGCTGGAAGCAGCCACCGAGGTGTGGCACAAGATTTCGGGCGGTCGGAGCCTGGAGCAGCTTCAAGAGGTGCTGCGTAGTGACTACAAGAGCGCGCTCCAACAGTTCACCCAGGCCCACCTCAAAGCCACACCGGAATACCGCATCGTCGGCACCTCCGGCCCCGAGCACTCCAAGCAGTTCCACGTGGAGGTGCGCGTGGGCGACCGTGTGCTGGCGGGTGGCGTGGGACGCAACAAGCAGATAGCCGAGCAGGCTGCGGCGGAGACCGCGCTGGCAGACTTGAAAGCTCAGGTGCCCGTGAAAGACGAGCCTGAAGAAAGCGTCGGGGAGAAGACCGAGGGGAGCATGGAGGAAGCCGAGGCGTGATAAATAACCTGGAGCACCTGTCTATCTTCTCGGGCCGGGCCAACCCCGACCTTGCTGAGGCCACCGCGCGCAACCTCAACGTAGACCTGGGCAATATAGATATTTTCGAGTTCTCCAACGAGAACCTCTTCGTGAAGATAGAGGAGAGCGTGCGCGAGAACGACGTGTTCATCATCCAGTCGCTCACCAGCCCAGTCAACACCTCCCTCATGGAGCTGCTCATCATCATGGACGCGGCCAAGCGCGCCTCGGCCCACCGCATCACGGCGGTCATCCCCTACTACGCTTACGGTCGCAGCGACAAGAAGGACCAGCCCCGCGTGCCGATTACCTCCCGCCTCATCGCGGACCTGATTACGGTGGCCGGGGCCAACAGGGTGCTCACCATTGACCTGCACGCCGGGCAAATCCAGGGCTTCTTCAACATCCCGGTGGACGAGCTAACCACCATGTACCTGCTGGCCGACCACTTCATCAAGAAGCGCATCCCCGACCGCGTGGTGGTGTCCACCGACATCGGCAACGCCAAGCGAGCGCGCAACTTCGCGGAGCTGCTCGATGCGCCCCTGGCAATCGTTGAGAAGCGGCGCAGCGGCAACAGCGGCCGTAGCGAGGTGCTGAACCTCATAGGCGAAGTCGAGGGCATGAACGCCATCCTGGTGGACGACGAGATAGACACGGCAGGCTCTATCACCCAGGCCGCCGTCACCGTGATGGAAGGTGGGGCGAAGACGGTCTACGCCTGCTGCGCCCACGCCGTGCTCTCCGGCCCCGCTATCGAGCGCCTCAAGAACAGCCCCATCTGCGAGCTTGTCACGACCGACACGGTACCTCTCCCTCCCGAAAAGCGGTTGCCCAACATCACCGTCCTGAGCGTAGCCCCCATGCTCGCGGAGACCATCGCCCGCATCCACACAGGGCGGTCCGTCGGTGCCATGTTCGATGCGGACAAGCATTTCATATTGGACAACAACTAGGACGTAGCAGCAACCTCTACGTAGCGGGCAGAGTCAAACGGCAGGTTCGCGCAGAACCCCGCCTTGCGGTGGGCAACGACGATGCTTCCGGTTGCAGTACGACACTCCCCCTTGTCATCCTGAGCGTAGCGAAGGATCAGGTGGCATGCTAGAGTCCTCAACGTCCAGGATGAGGGTCGTAAGAGGAACATGGTTACAACAAGTGCGACGATCAAGAACGGGGGACTGATCCTTCGCTACGCTCAGGATGACAAGTGGGAGTGCGGTCGTATCATTGGAGCATATGCCCTATTGTCGGCACCGCAGAACGTGCTAGAACATAGCCTGCGCAGTTAGGCTACGTAGTACGCCGGTCTAATAGTCCACCAACTCTACCGCCCTGATGTAGTTCAGCAGCAGCCACTTCTCAGTCTTCACCCTCAGCGCCGCATCTTCCGGCGGCTGAATACTGCCCGCAGGCCGCCACTTGAAGTACACCATAGTCACCCACTGGCCGCTTAACGTCTGCTCCCTGGTGGCCGTAACGTCGCTGATTTCGGCCCCTTGCAGCCATTGAACGTCGCGCTGGATGTCCTGCTGGTAGAAGCGTTGCCGCCAGTCCCTTTCGTCGGAGTAGTGGTCGCCCAGCAGTCCGGCTGTCCATGTGTTACCGTTGGTCACGGCGTGCAAGTACGCGTAGCCGAGGGCGCTAGTCTGGTCCAGCACGAACACCAGGGCTGTAGAGCCGATACATAGGAGAGGCAGGAGGACCAGCAAGATAGCCTTGCCTATGCGCCTGGCAATGCTGCCTCTTGCCTTCGGGCGTTCTTCTGTTGTGCTGTTTGATTCCAGTGCGGCGACCTGCGCTTAAACAGAATGAGGAGGGTATCGCACCCTCCTCATTCTACTTGCCACTCTGGCTGTATGTAAGCCGTACTTTTATCCTGCCTGCTCCACGTACTCAAGGTCCTCAGCCGCGACCGGAAGGGGCCTCCGCCAGCGCAGGTTCGGCTCGCGGGCGGCGGTGACCTCGTCCAGGCGGCCGTACTCGGTAGTGACGGGCGCAGCATGCAGGATGTCGGGGTTTGTGCGGGCCTCTGCCGCCACCGCCTTCATCGCGGCGATGAACTGGTCGAGCGTTTCCTTCGACTCGGTCTCCGTCGGCTCGATCATCAGCGCCTCCTCAACGATGAGGGGGAAGTACACCGTCGGCGGGTGCATGCCGTGGTCGATAAGGCGCTTGGCGATGTCGAGTGTGCGGCAGCCGGTCTCTTGCTTGATGTTCTTGCCCGACAGCACCACCTCGTGCATGCAGATGCGATTGTAAGGCAGGTGGTAGGTGCCCGTCAGGTTGGCGCGAATGTAGTTGGCGTTTAGGATTGCATCCTCGCTCACCCGCTGCAAACCCGGCAAGCCCAGATGCCTGATGTATGTGTAGGCGCGGACGTGCATACCGAAGTTGCCCCAGAAGTTCTTCACCCGCCCGACCGAGGCATCAGGCTCCACGAACGCGTAACCGTCCTCGCCCTTGCCCACCAGCGGGCCGGGCAGGAACTGCGCGAGGTGGCTCTTGCACGCGACCGGGCCGCTGCCGGGTCCGCCGCCGCCGTGGGGCGTGGTGAAGGTCTTGTGCAGGTTGATGTGCATCACGTCGAAGCCGAGGTCGCCGGGGCGTATGTGGCCCACCAAGGCGTTTAGGTTCGCGCCGTCGCCGTACATGAGGCCGCCCGCCTCGTGCACCAGCCTGCTAATCTCCAGTATGTTCGGCTCGAAGAGGCCGAGCGTGCTGGGCACCGTGAGCATCATGCCCGCGATCCGGTCGCTAAGCACGCCTCTCAGTGCATCCAGGTCTACGCTGCCGTCGGCCCCCGACTTGAGGCTTATCAGCTTGAAGCCCGCCGCCGCAGCAGTCGCAGGGTTGGTGCCATGCGCCGAGTCGGGCACCAGCAAGGTATCGCGCTGGCTCTCACCCCGCGAGCGGTGGTAAGCCCGTATCATCAGGATGCCCGTGAACTCGCCATGCGCGCCCGCGGCAGGCTGCAACGTCACGGCGTCCATGCCGACGATCTGCCCAAGCATCCCCTGTAGCTCGTACATCACTTGGAGCGCACCCTGCGCGCAGCCGGGGTCCTGGTACGGGTGTATCGCTGCGAAGCCGGGCAGGATCGCCACGTCCTCGTGCACCTTCGGGTTGTACTTCATCGTGCACGAGCCAAGCGGGTAGAACCCAATGTCGATGCCGTAGTTCTTCTGGCTCAGCCTGACGAAGTGGCGGGTCACGTCCACCTCGGAGACCTCCGGCATATCCAGCTCCTCCCTGAGCAGGGAAGCGTCAATCTCCGGTGCCTCGTCCATGTCAACCGGGGGCAGCGAAAAGCCGATGCGGCCGGGGCTGCTGAGTTCAAAAATAAGTGGTTCAACGCTCATAAGTACCTCTTTCCAGTAACACGTAACTCGTAACTCGTAACTCGTAACTCGTAGCAGTGTTTCGGCACTTACGTGTTACGCGTTACGTGTTACCTGTTATCCGTTCCCCATCCCTTCCAACGCGGCTACCAGCCTGTCCAATTGCTCTTTGCCGTTCAACTCGGTGGCACATAGCAGCCACACGTTCTCCATGCCGTCCACTTCCTTCGTGCCGCTGATGTCCAGCCCGCCGATGATTTTGTGTTCCAGCAGGCGGCGGTTCAACTCGGTGGGCGAGATGGGTGTCTGGACCGCGAACTCCTTGAAGAACGGCTCGCGGCTGATGATCTTGTAGCCAGGCAGCTTCGCAATGCGGTTCGCCAGGTAGTGCGTGTGCTGCAAAGAAAGCTGCGCCACGCGCTTTAGGCCCTGCGGACCCATGCAGCACATGTAGGCGGTGGCGGCAAGGGCCATCAGCGCCTCGTTGGTGCAGATATTTGACGTGGCCTTCTCGCGGCGGATGTGCTGTTCGCGTGTCTGGAGAGTGAGCACGAAGCCCCGTTTGCCATTAACGTCCTTGGTCATACCGGCCAATCGACCGGGCATGTTGCGAACGTACTTCTCCTTGGTGGCGAAGAGGCCGACGTACGGCCCACCGAACGACATCGGCACGCCCAGGCTCTGGCCTTCGCCTATCGCAATGTCAGCATCGTATTCGCCGGGGCTTTTCAGGATAGCGAGGGAGATAGGATCAAACAGGATAATGAGCATTGCTCCTGCTTCGTGCACCTTGACCGCAAGCCCGTTCAGGTCGCGTATCTCCCCCAGGAAGTTAGGCTGCTGCACGATCACGCATGCAGTGTCGGGGTCGAGTTCGCTGGCTTCCTTGATGTTGGCGTCGCGCTCCACTATCTGGATGCCGTGGCAGTCAGCGTAGGTGCGCAGCACCGCTTTGTGCTCCGGGTGCGTCTTGGGCGAGACGACCACCTTCTTGCGCTTGGTGATGTTGGCGGCCATAACCGCCGCCTCTCCCAGCGCCGAAGCCGCGTCGTACATCGAGGCGTTAGCCACGTCCATGCCGGTAAGCTGGCACACCAGCGTCTGGAACTCGTAAATCTGCTGCAAGACGCCCTGGCTCAACTCCGGCTGGTACGGCGTGTAGGCCGTGTAGAACTCGTTGCGCGACATGATGCGGTAGACCGCGCTAGGCGAGAAATGGTTGTACGAGCCTGCCCCCAGGAAGGTGGCGAAATGGGCGGCGTCGGCGTTCAGTTCGGAGAGGCGGCGCATCTCGGCCATCAATTCCGGTTCAGCCAGGGGCGCGGGCAGTTCAATCGGCGGGTTGAGCACCTCGGCTGGCACTTCCTCGTAAAGGTCGGCCACCTTGCTCAAGCCCATAGCAGCCAGCATCTCCTGACGCTGCGCCTCAGTGTTGGGCGTATAGACCATTAAGGGACTCCAGTTCTAGCGGGAGTTGTTAGTTGTCAGTTGATAGTTGTTAGAAACCAGAGCGCTAACAACTAACAACTATCAACTAACAACTATCCCTGTGATTTCTCGAATTCGTCGTACTCGTCGGCGGACATCAGGCCCTCGAACTCCGAGGGGTCGGTGATACGGACCCTGACGAACCAACCCTCGCCAAACGGGTCGGAGTTGAGCAGACCAGGCTCGTCCAGTAGGCGTTCGTTGCGCTCGATCACCTCACCCCCAAGTGGGCTGTAGAAGTCGGCGGCGGCCTTCACGCTCTCAAGCGCACCAACCGAGTCGCCCTGCGAGATGGTAGCGCCGACGGTAGGCATATCTACGTACACCATGTCGCCAAGCTGAGTAGCGGCATAGTTGGTGATACCCATCGTGGCGATTTCACCCTCAAGGTTAGCCCACTCGTGCTCCTGGGTGTACCTGTAGTTGCGCGGGTTGTCCATCCTGTCCTCCTTGATTCTGAAACGTGAAACGTGAAACATGAGACGTAACTCGTAACTCGTAATCCATAACAGTGCTTCGGCGCTTACGAGTTACGTGTTACGTGTTACGTGTTACGCCTCACGTTTCACCTTCGGTCTTTTGTACATCGGGCGCGGCAGCACTTCTATCGCCACCGGGCGTTCGCGGATGAGCACTTCCAGGCGGGTGCCTACTTCGTGCAGACCGGCTTTCACCCAGCCCATGCCGAGGTACTTGTCCAGCGTTGGGCCGTACGAGCCGCTGGTGACCTCGCCTACCTGCTCGCCGTCCTTCATTATCGGGTAGTGGGCGCGGGGCACGCCGCGCTCGGTGATGAAGAAGTTGATGAGGCGTTCGCCACCCGTGTCTTCCGCCGCACGTTGCAAAGCCTCCCTGCCGATGAAGTCCACGCCCTTGTCCAGCTTGACGAAGCGGCCAAAGCCCGCCCACACGGGATTGCGGTTGTAGCTCGCCGCTACGTCGCTGCCCGACAGCGGCAGGCTGGCTTCCAGGCGCAAGGTGTCGCGGCAACCCAGGCCGCTGGGTGCGGCCCCGTTCTCCACGAACAGCCGCCACAGCCGCACGGTCTCCTCGACGGGGAAGAATAGCTCGAAGCCGTCTTCTCCGGTGTAGCCGGTGCGGGAGATGCGGCAGGGCACACCGTCGATGTCGCCAAAGGTGGCCCAGAAGTACTTGATGGTGGAGAGGTCGGTGTCGGTGAAGCGTTGCACGAGCGCGGCGGCCTGCGGCCCCTGCACGTCGAGCTTGCCCATCTCGTCGGAGAGGTTGCTTATCCGCACGTCGGCGTTGATGCGCCCGGCAAGCTCCTGAAGCCACTGGAAGTCCGCCTTGAGGGGGGCGGCGTTCACCACTATGAAGTTGTGGTCGGGGAACTGGTAGACGATGGTGTCGTCCTGCACCCCACCTTCCTCGTTGCAGATGAAAGAGTACTGAGCCTGGGTGGTGCCGAGCGCGGCCACGTTGTTGGAGGTGTAGGTGTTCGCCAGTAGCTGCGCGTCAGGCCCCTCCAGGACGAACTCGCCCATGTGGCAGGTGTCGAAGATGCCCACGCTGGAGCGCACGGCCTTGTGCTCCTCGATGATGCCCCTCTTGTACTGCACCGGCATCATCCAGCCGCCGAACTCCACCATGCGAGCGCCAAGGTCTACGTGCTCCTGGTAGAGGGGGGTACGGGATGGTTCCGCCACGTCCTCCGGTTGCGCCCGCCGGTCCTCGTCTTCTTTCTTGGACATGACATCGGCGCTGATGGATCTCTCTTCCATGTGGTCTCCATGCGGAAAGGATAATGCAGAGTTATACCGGATAGCCACTTTTCAGGCAACAAAAAAGACAGTAGGAAGCAATTGCCTCCTCTGTCCTTCTACCTGCGAGATTGGCGCATCGGCCTTGCTCCGTCGGCGTCCCTGTCCGGGAACTCTCCAGAGGTATTCTCGAATTACGGTCCAATTTGCCTGAGAGTTTCGGCTGTGCCTTTCCCCTTCGGCGCTCCGCGTCGGTGCAGAGTCTCTCCCGCAATTCGCTTCGGCCATTATAGCACGCGGCATGTTGCGCGTCAACGACGAAACAAGACGCAGCACATCACAATGCGAAAGCAACACCCCAACCCCGCTTCATCACTGGGCGCGCAGAGCGGGGCAGGGTGCCACACGACCAGTGTATGCGCGATACCACCCCTGCGGCATCACCCCTTAGAGCGATGAGTGCGCGCTGATAGTAGTATTACGTTGTATAGAAAGTTGAGAATCTAGCTCCTGTACCAGCATGGGGACGGTGTGGACCTTGCAGTACTAACATCAGCACTTGGCTCCACCCTGTCATTTCTCACTGCGTTCGAAATGACAGGGTGGAGCTTTGTACATCATGAGCAAATATCAAACACGGGCTACTGATCCTTCGCTGCGCTCAGGATGACAGGTTTGGGCTTAGGGTACTCTTTTCCGCTATCTCGTTTCTACGATGGCATCTAATCATCGAACAGCTCGTACTCTTCGTCCTCGTCGGTGGCCGAGACCCGCCGCCACACCTGATCTATCACATCGAAGCCGTATCCCCGCCTGGCGAGGAAGCTGGATAGCCGGCGACGCGCCACCTGTGGTTCCAGGTTGCCGTAGGTGCGTAGGCGCTTGCGGGCCAGGGCCAGGGCGTTCGCCAGGTCGGTGCCCGGTACCGGCTCATCCGGTCCGGGGTTCTGCCCCACCTTCAGTTCCTCGGCCTGCTGCACCAATTCCTCTTGCGTCTCGACCTGCTCCTTCATCACCTCTTCCACGATGTCGGAGGGCACGCCTTTCTGCCGCAACTCGCTTCTGAGGAGACGCGGCCCGCGCGGGTTGAAGGTCATGCGGTTGCCCACCCAGAAGCGGGCGAACTCGTGGTCGTCGATGTATTTCTGCGAGCGCAGCCGCTCCATGACGCCGCTCACTTGTTCGGGGGTGAAGCCTTTGCGTCGAAGTCGCTGCTCCACCTCACGCGCCGACCTGGGCCGGTAGGAGAGGAACGCCAGCGCCTTCTGGTAGATGTCGTCCTGCGCCTGCGCCTGGTGTAACTGCTCCAACCGCTGCGGCGGGCAGGTCTGGCCCACCGTCAACCGTTCGTTGGCGGCTACGTCCAGCGACACAGCGACCGCGTGCTTACCGTCAATGAAGACATGGACCCTGTTCGGGTCTGCCGGGTCGGCCTGTAAAGCCGTGATTAGGTCCGCCATAGCCACCCCCTCGTTAAGCAGAAAAGGGCGAGCGTAGTGCTCGCCCCTCTCTATCCGGTGCTACTTTTAGAACTCGCCTTCCTCTTCGTCCGAAGCGCCGTTCTTGCCCGCACCCACACCCACCGCTAGGGGCTGCGCGTTGCTGCCGCTGAGGGCGCTGCGGATCTGAGCTTCGATCTCGTCGGCTACTTCAGGGTT
>JALZHI010000076.1 GCA_030913985.1 Chloroflexota bacterium
CCCGCTGCATACATGCTCTCAGCAGGGCAGTACGACTTTTCGTCTGGCACTACAACCGTCGTCAGCGCACCTACCTGGCTAATCCGCGCCTCAAAGGTAATCTGTGTCTCCTCTTTTAGTCACTCCCTCCTACCGCCGAGCCTTGACATTCGCTTTGGAGATTGGTATACTCAAATCACTGAAGCCTCCCCGTTGAAAAAAATCCACTTCGAGGCTTTGTTAAGAATAAGGAGGTGATGCGTATGAGTAATTATCACATGCTCGTAACGCAAAACCCCTTCACTACTACACTCTAATCTTACACACACCACTACGGGTTTTGCGTTGGCAAAAAGGAACCAAGGAGCCGCACTTTCGGGTGCGGCTTTTTGATTCGTATTTCCCGTTCTAGACTCTTTCTTATGGAGTACCAAAGCCTCACATTGTCATTTCGAACGGAGTGAGAAATCTCGTCCTATAGCACATAGCAGCACCTTTCCTCCAGCCACTCTGTACCGTGAGAAAGAGGAAACACCAGGATGAGGGACGAGATTTCTCACTCCGTTCGAAATGACATACAGGGGCTCTGGGCGCTGGCAACCGTCCATCAAGAAGGCGGTACTGATCCTGAGCGTAGCGGAGGATGACAGGGGGGAGTGTGGTCGCCGCTAGTGGCACAGGGGAAGTTCCGATATACCCATGGGTAGTTGTGAGCCTGCTGGGTGCGGCGCTTGCGGCGGGTATAATGGTGTGTGGCCTCAATCGCTGGCGGAAGGACCTATTACCTGTGACGTGGCTGAATAGCTGGAAGCAGCGCGCCCGGCAGTTGAAGACCGAGGTGTACGCGCTCTACCTCGCCTACAAGGACCCGCGCGTGTCGTGGGTCGCCCGCGTCTTCGCCGCCTGTGTGGTGGCCTATGCCTTCAGCCCCATCGACCTCATCCCCGACCCCATCCCCGTGCTCGGCTACCTCGACGACCTGGTGCTCGTTCCCCTCGGCATTATGCTCGCCCGCAAAATGATACCTGCGGAGGTCATGTCAGAGTGCCGGGAGCGTGCGCGTGTGGAGATCGCAACGAAGCCGGTCAACCGGGTGGCCGCGGTGGTGATTGTATCCATATGGGTGCTGCTAGCCGTGCTCGCGGTGGTCTTGCTGCTCAAGTGGTTTTCTTAGAAGCTCAACTTCTCGAGGCTCGCCGCCCGATCTATAGCCTGCACCAGGTAATAGTCGATACCCTGGGAGCGCAGGGCCTCGGCGGACACTCCCTGCTTGAGGAGGGCGTTGCGGCGGGAGCCAATCGTCTCCACCAGAGTGACGGGGTGGCCCGCCCTCCTGATCGCGGTCAGGGTGTTGAGCATGTCGTCGCCCATGACGGCTGTGACCACCACGATGGTCGCGCCCCTCGGCAGGTTGCGGCGCTCGGCCTGGAGTAGCTCCTCCATCGGTGCGCCCGACCACCCTTTGATGCGGGCCAACGCTTCCAGTATGCGGGTAAGCTGCTCAGGATTGCGGCTGGGATTTATCTTCACCTGCATGTCGGAGTGCGGCGAGAAGGAGTTCACCCGCAGCCCTACCATGTAGCCCTGTTCCAGCCCGTAGTTGGCGAGCGAGGCGGCCACCGTGATAGTAAGCTCCAGCGTCTGCGGGTCCAGCCCCTCCCAGATGCGGGCGAAGGTGTCCTGGTTGCAGTAGATGAACAGTTGGGGCGTGGCGGCAGGCTCGAACAGCTTGGTTTGCAGGCTGCCCCGGCGGGCCGAGGCCTTCCAGTGGATGTGGCGTGGGTTATCCCCGTACGAGTACTCGCGTATCGTGCGCAGCCGCAGGGGGTCGGTAGCCAGGTTCTGGACGGCCTTGAAGTCACCGAAGGGCTGGCGGGCGGTGATGCCAAGCTGCTCCACAGGCACGTAGCGAGGGTAGACGATGAGGGTACGCGGGGTGGCAAGCTCCTGGGTGCGCCGGAATAGGCCGAATACGTCCCCCGACTCCAGGTCTACCGGCCCGAACTCGTGCTCGCCCCTGGCCGTGCACCTGACTGTGTAGTGTCGCGTCACCCGCTCGTACCAGCCCAGCGAGAGGGTGGTTGAAAGCGTGCGCACTCGTGACTTGGAACTGACGGAAGCGGCCGCCGAGCTGATTTCCAGCGCGCCGGGGTACTCGTCGTGCACCGCCAGCCAGGGTATCGGCAGCGGCTTGTTGTTGGTGAACACCTGGGACATGGTGATTTCTTCGCCGTAAAAGGCGCGCGGCTGGCTGAAGCGGCGCTCCACGGTGAGGTGGCGCAGGCAGAACCGAGCCCACGACCAAGCCACCAGCAAGGCCGCCCCCAGGAACAGCCCCAGCGCGAATAATGGCCCGTTGCCCAGCAGCGCCCCCAGCCCTATCATAGCCCCCGCCGCGAACACCCACAGCTGCGACACCTGGCTGGTGGTCAGCCCCCTGGGGTTGTCGTCCTGGCCCGCCTCCTTTATCCAGGGCAGCCGGGTGAGCATCCAGAACTGGGTCGGGGTCTGGTAGGGCTGGCGGCTGATAGGTTCGGGCGGTGGTTGGCGGTTGCTCATGGTTCTGAAACGTGAAACGTGAAACGTGATGCGGCTTGTGGTATAGGGTACGTGAACAAGACAGTGTATGTTCGGCGGGACCAAAGCCCCACCCTGTCATCCTGAGCGTAGCGAAGGATCAGGTGGGTAGAAAAGAGTCCTCAACGTTGTGGATGATGGCGGCATTAGGAACATTGGTACTGCAACAGGAAGAGTCAAACATGGGTTACTGATCCTTCGCTACGCTCAGGATGACAGGAGGAGCAGGGTCCCGCAGTCGAAACAACCATGCATTCGCGTTATGCTGGTGATTGACCCCCTCACGTTTCACGTTTCACGTTTCAGACCGCCGCCTCAACCGGCACCGGCACGCCGTTCAGCACTTCTTCCAGGATGGCGCCGGAGTCGCGGCCCCGCAGGCGGGTGCGGGTGCTGAGCATCAGGCGGTGGGAGAGCACCGGGGCGGCCATGCGCTTAACGTCGTCGGGCAGCACGTAGCCCCGGCCCTGTATCGCGGCAAGCGCCTGCGACGACTTGTACAGCGCCAGCGTGGCGCGGGGAGAGGCCCCAAGCTCTACCGCCTCGTGCTGCCGGGTGGCGCGGACCACCGATAGGAGATAGCTCTCCACGGCGGGGCTGACGTAGCCCTTGCGTATGGTGCGCTGGGCGCTCAAAATCTCCTCCGTGCTCGCGGCGGGTTCCAGATTGAGCATGGGGCTTTCTTCCTTGAAGCGCCTCAATATCGTGCGCTCCTCTTCTTCGCCTGGGTAGCCAAGTTGCAACTTGATGAGGAAGCGGTCTAGCTGGGCTTCGGGCAGGGGGAACGTACCCTCAAGCTCTACCGGGTTCTGGGTAGCCAGCACCATAAAGGGGCGGGGGAGGGGCACAGTGTCCACGTCAATCGTGACCTGCCGCTCCTCCATTGCTTCCAGCAGGGCTGATTGGGTGCGCGGACCCGCCCGGTTGATCTCGTCCGTGAGCACTATCTGGCTGAAGATGGGGCCTCGGCGTGTCTCGAACTGTCCGGTTTGCTGGTTGTAGACGGAGGTGCCGGTGATGTCGCTTGGCAGGAGGTCGGGGGTGAACTGGATGCGCTGGAAGGTGCAATCGAGCGAGCGGGCCAGGGCCTTAGCCAACGTGGTCTTGCCGATGCCGGGCACGTCTTCCAGCAGCACGTGGCCCTCGCAGAGCATAGCCACCAGCATCAGATCGATCTCGGCCCCTTTCCCGACAATCACCCGCTCGACGCTGGTTCGCACCCTGCGCGCCATCGAGGCCACGGAGGACATATCGGGCGGGGGCACGCCTTGCGAGAGGTCGCCGTATGCGCCGTTGCTGCCTGGGTTGCCCTGGTTGGGGAGCATGCTGCTTTCTCCTGTGCGGGTTGTTATCCCTGTGGTTGGCCTAACGACAACCTATCTGGGCAGGCGGCACGCCCGAACTGGCTATCGACACTCTTATATACCACAAATACCCTGTGAAGGGTTCGGTGAGGATGTCAGACCAAGGCCCTCCTTGGTCTCTAAGCTCCGGAGTTACGATATGAGAGACCGGGACGGCTCGTCGACACCGGGGCAGACACTCCTATCAGGTTTGGTCTTTGCCGCCTACCTCGGTGCAGTCCTGGCGAGGCCGGTGGGCTGAAGCGGCAAGAGACGCCCGTCGACTAAAGTCGAGGGCTACACTTTGCAAAGTCTGCCCTGCGGCAGACTGGTACTTCTTGAGCATCTGTAAAGACCTCATGGGATGTTGCAGTCCCGCAGGGACTTTGCAAGGTGTAGCCCTCGACTTTAGTCGACGGGCGTCTCCTATGCGACCTGAAGCATTCCCAGCGAATCGGAGGCCTCCTGTGGCGGGAATGAGCGCGGCCAATCACTCCATCCTCCATGCCTGGCATCACATCCCCAAATGTGGGACAATATGCCTGTACGACTGAGCGGCTCATGCTGCAACGCTGGCGGTAGATAGGAGAAGCACTTTGGGTAGTGTTCCGGTTGGCAAGGCTGTGAAGGGAATGGCTCCGCATCCTGTGGAGCGCCGGAGGGGAGTGTCCCCCTTGACGAGGGTGGCTATCATGCTGCTCTTGCCCGTGATTGTAGGTGCCCTCATAGCCTGCGATAACGGCTCAGGCGGCACGCAACAGGTCGCCCGCGCACCCTATGAGGGCATACCAGAGGGCAAGCCCAAGGGTCTCAGCGGCTCGGTGCCCAACCCCAAGGAAGTGCTTGAGACCACGGCAGCAGGCCAGTTGCCCAACTTCCTCCAAGATATGCTTGGCCCCAACAAGGAGGCGGTTACGGGCCTGTACCAGGGTGCGATGCAGCACTACGACGAGTTCGGCTACATCCCCTGCTACTGCGGCTGCGCCATATACGAGCAGCCCCACCAGGACCTGGCGGAGTGCTTCATCAAGTCGATGTCCGCCGACGGCTCGGCAGAGTTCACCGACCACAGCACCACGTGCAGCCAGTGCCAGGAAGCCGCCGAAATGACCATAGACGGCCTGGCGCAGGGCACCCCCCTCAAGGACATCCGCGCCGCCGTCTTCAACAAGCTGAACTACACCGGAATCTGGACCGACACACCGCCAGTGCCCTGAGCGAATTCTTAATTCTTAATTCTTAATTTTGAATTCTTAATGAGGGAGCTACTTTGGGCAATTAAGAATTAAACATTAAGAATTAAGAATTGCAATGAAGCTGCTTCACATCATCCAGCGTTATCACCCTTACGTCGGAGGCTCCGAGCTATATTTCCAGGAGCTTTCCGAGCGGTTGGCGCGGGCGGGGCATACGGTGGAGGTGTGGACCACCGACGCGTGGGACCTCGACTACTTCTGGTCTAAGAGGGCCAAGCGCGTGCCCATGCCGCGAGACATGCACAATGGGGTGTCAATACGGCGATTTCCGGTGCGACACCTGCCTCTGCCCGCCATTTACTACCGGGCGTGGCGCAGGGGCATGGCTATTTTGAGTGACCTGCCTTTCCCTCCTACTTCGACGCTTTACCAGTTCTCCCGCATCACCCCGTGGGTGCCCTCTTTGCGCAAGGCGTTGAAGTCGCTGCCCCTCGGCGCTTTCGACCTGGTGCACACCACCAACATCCCCTTCGAGTCGATGATAGCGGCAGCGGCGGACTACGCGGAGCGCGTGGGCATACCGCACGTGATTACCCCTTTCACGCACCTGGGGGAACCGGGCGACAGGAGCATCAGCCGCTACTACAGCATGCGGCACCAACTGGACCTCGAGCGTCGCGCCACCCGCCTGATCGTGCAGACGCGTTTGGAGCAAGAGTTCCTGGGCGAGCTAGGCGTGCCTGCGGACAAGATGCACCGGGTGGGCGTGGGGGTCAATCCTTACGAGGTGGTGGGCGGTAACGGGGAGCGCTTCAGGAAGAAGTACGGCGTGCGCGGGCCAATCGTCTATTACCTGGGGGCGGCGGCTTACGACAAGGGCACCACTCACACTATTGAGGCGATGCGTCACGTCATGTCGCGCGGCGTGGACGCCACCTTCATCATGGCAGGCTCCACCATGCTCGACAAGTTCCGCGACTACTACGAGAACCTGACGGAGGAGGTGCGCGAGCGGTGCCGCTGGCTCGGCTTCATCTCGGACGAGGACAAGCGCGACCTGCTGGCGGCGGGTCAGGTCTTTTGCATGCCCTCACGCACCGACTCGTTCGGCATCGTCTACCTGGAGGCGTGGCTGAACGGCGCGCCCGTGATTGGAGCCAACGCGGGCGGCGTGCCGGAGGTCGTATCTGACGGGGTGGACGGCTACCTGGTGGAGTTTGGCGACGTGACCGCGCTGGCAAACATGATACAATTTCTCCTGAACCGCCCCGACATAGCGCGCGAAATGGGCAAGGCAGGCCGCCGTAAAGTGCTCGCCGAGCACACCTGGGACCATAAGATAGCCCGCATCGCGGAAATATACCAGGAAGCCATCAGAGAGACGGCGTCCCAGTAGCACAGTACCGATTCCCCCTCTGTCATCCTGGGCACAGCGAAGGATCAGCACCATATTCTTGACTCTCCCTTGAACAGCACCCAAAGCCCCCCTTTGTCATTCTGAACGCAGTGAAGAATCAGGTGGGTAGGGATGCTGTTGAACTACGGTGACCAAGCCCCCCTTTGTCATTCTGAACGCAGTGAAGAATCTCGTCCTACACCTGGATGTCACCCCTTTCTCTAGTCACTTAATGTGCATAAAGAAAGGTGGTATTTGGTTGGTGAGGGACGAGATTCTGAGCGCAGCGAAGAATGACAAGGGAGGCTTGGGGTGCTGAACATGAGGCTATCAAGAACGGGGCACTGATTCTTCGCTGCGCTCAGAATGACAAGGGGGGCTGCTACTGACAAGCTATCCAAGGTGGTCATGGCTTAGAGATAGACGCAATTCTCACGTCGAGAGCGTCGATAAGGTTCGTGGGGAGCGTTATTTGGTGCTTTTCGGCCTGGTCCCGCATTAGCTCTTTGCCCCACTCCCAGGCGTTCGTGTATGCCCGCCAAAGCTCGTGTTCGTCTAAAGAAGCGGTGCATGCCTTGAAGCGGGCGTACGTAGCGGGGGAGATGTCCATTTCGAGGCTCTTGGAGGGCGTGGGCCAGTGCTGGGTCCTGCCTTCCGCGAGGCGGGCGAACCATAGCAGGTAGCGGTGGACCCAGCCCAGCATATCCAGCGCGCGGGCGTGTTCTCCACGGGCCAGCACGTTGGTGCCGAACAACACCCAATTGATGTATCGCTCGCACAGGGTCTGCACCTGTTCGGGCGTGTCGTGTTGTGGAGGCATGGAATAGGGCTGTAAAAGGCGGGTTAGCTCTCCCGTGCGGTCCACCATGATCGTGGTCTCGAGCGAGGGGAACCAGGCGGTGCTTTTCCAGCCCTCCACCAGGCGTATGTCCGAGGCCTTGTCGAAGTGGAACTCGCCACGTATGAGATTGCTGAAGATGGCCGTGCCGTTGCCGAACTCGTTGACGAAGTACATTTCAACAGGGGCGATCCGGCTCACCCACTCGTGGGGGTCGACCTCGGCGTGAGCGTCGTCGCGGAAGAAGAGCACGAACTCTATGTCCGAGTAAGCGTCTCCTTCGTGCCTGGTGAACGAGCCGTACATCAACGCCGCCACGAGCCGCTCGTCCTCGCGGCAAATCTGCCTCACCCGTTGTATCATCTTCTGCTGCTCGATCATGCCTGGCTCTTTCCTCTGGTATTACGGGTATCTAAGCAGCCGTTACTTGATAATACCTCGTTAGGGCAATTCACAAAATCCTGTTACTTGTGGCAGTATTATCAAGCAGGGAGGGCAGGAACCACATCTACCTGGCACCTATCTTGCATCCCGTGTGACCACCTGAACATCTACATTATCTACATTCCCGAGGTTCTCTACGATGAGCAATCCCGTCTGGCAGTTAGCTAGAGCTATTGTTTGGGCGTCTTCCCAGGAAGAGGTAGCCGAGGCGCAGGCGCGCTTGTGGGCGGCGGTCGCGCCCGACGTCGATTTATACCACCACGCCATCTGGCAAGCCTCCCTCGAAAAAGCCGACTATCTCCGCTGGGAGCGCCAGCACCAGCACCAGCACCAGCCACAAGTTGTATCGCAGACCTGGGTGTAGTAGCTCACTGACTCAAGTTGTACTCGTAACTCGTAACCCGTAAGGCGACCACACTCCCCCTCTGTCATCCTGAGCGCAGCGAAGGATCAGGTGGGTAGGCGAGAGGCTACAACGTTGGGGATGATCGTGGTAAGAGGAACATAGCTGCCTGAATACTGGCTATCAAACGCGGGCTGCTGATCCTTCGCTGCGCTCAGGATGACAGGGTGGGAGTTGGTCCTGCAATTACACTGTTGCGTTTTGCTCGGCGCAGTTTGCGGCCAGCCATATTGAGGTTTGCGCTTAGTTAGGGCCGCCATTCTCCTGTGCTATAATGCCAGGAGTCACATGGGCTATGACGGGCACCAGAGTACGCTAGCGGTCCAACGGGCGGGGGTTGGCCTGGCTGGGCGCACGCGTTTTGCCGTTATAGCGGCGGGTGTGGCCCTTTCCGCGCTGCTCTCCATCGTGCTGAACCTGGCTTTCCCCACCCGCGCCTTCCTCGACGAGTCGCAGGGCACCGACTATCCAGGCACCGGCCTCTTTGACGGTGCCGACCATGTCCATGGCCTGCATGACCTCGAAACGGCGGGCGACGGTACCACATACCGCTGGACGACGGGCCGCGCCACCTGGCAGTACCCCTACCTGGCGAGCCTTGGCAGACACGTAGACGTGAGCATGCGGCTGGCCTCGTGGGTGGGCAGGGACGCTCCGGCTGAGGTCGCTCTGCTGCTGAACGGCAAAGAGGCCGCTACTTTCTCCGCCACGCCGGAGTTCAGGGTCTATAACGCCACCCTGGACACGGCAGAGACGCCCAACCCCTACCTCGACCCGGCGTACGTGCAGCTAGACCTTACGACTTCCACCGTCTCTCCGCCTGGAGACGCCCGCCAGCTTGGTGTGGCAGTGGACTGGGTGAGTGTCACCTCGCGCAAGAGCCGTAGCGAGATTGCCCTCGACGCGACGGTGTGGGCCATGTCGGCGCTGCTGTTGCTATTGGTGGCTACTTCGCGGTTGAGCCTGGGTTGGGCGGCCCTATACGGACTATTGGGTACCGGCACGCTCGCCGCGCTGGAAGCGACTGCAATGCCCAGGGCCATACCGGCTGTCGCGGAGGTGGCGCTGGTGGGGTTGGGGTGGACGCTTGCCGCGTGGTTGGCACCGAGGAGAACACCGGCGTGGGGATTGGCGCTCGCGGCGTGCCTGCTCTGGATGGTGGTAGCGGGGCGGGTGCTCGGTGATTGGCAGATTGACGACGCTTACATCTCGTACCGCTATGCCTGGAACCTAGCGCACGGGAATGGCCTCGTATACAACCCTGGCGAGGTCGTGGAGGGCTACACCAACTTCCTCTGGACGCTGGCGGCCTCGGTGGCTATCTGGGCGGGGTTGTCGCCCGCCGGGGTGGCGCTCGCGGGCACAATCGCTTGTAGCATGGGCATCCTAGCCCTGACCTATTGGCTCGCCCGCAGGCTCATACCCGACCATCCCGCCTGGGCGCTCCTGCCCGCGACCCTGCTCGCCGTCGATTCCGCCCTGCTGACCTATGGCCCTCGCGGCAGCGGTATAGAGGCTGTGCCGTTTGCGTTTCTGGCGCTTGCTCCCGTTGCGGCTCTGTGGGCGGCCCCGGCCAGGGGGTGGCGTTTGGGTGCGGGGGTGGTGCTGGGGCTGGCGGCGCTTACCCGGCCCGAAGGAATGCTGGTGGCGGTGTTGCTGCTTGGGGCGCGTGCCTGGCTGGACAGGCGAGAGGGGCTGCCGTACAGGACGCTGCTGATGTGGTCCCTGGTGCCATTCCTGGCTATTGCCGTGCCTTACCAACTCTGGCGGGTCACCTTCTACGGCTATCCTTTTCCCAACACCTTCTACGCGAAGACCGGCACGAACCTGGCCGTAATCGGGCGTGGGGCAGGTTACGCCTGGCAGTTCGCGGAGCGTCACTGGCTGCCGGTGGCGCTGGCGCTTGCGTGCCTGGTTCTGCTCGCCTGGGGCTGGCTATCTGGAAGACGTACGCCGAAGGAAGCTGTTTCCAAAGGCGACGACATATCCCCTAAGATACTAGACTATAGCCTTGCCGCCGTTTTGGGGTTGTTGGTGCTGGTGTATGCTGCGTACGTCGTGTACGTAGGCGGCGACTGGTTCCCTTCGGAGAGGTTCTTCGTGCCGCTGCTTGCGCCGGTGGCATTGCTGGCTACAGCGGGCGCGTATGTCCTGGTGTCTGGCGTGGGGCAGGTGGGTAGGCGTGCTGTTAGTGTGGCTGTGCTGGGCGTCATGACGGTGGCGTACGCCGGGTCTGCGTTGTGGCAGCAGCGTCCCGGCGGCGAATTGGCGGACGATACTCACCGGCACAACATCTACATCGACCGCTGGGGTTCCGCCGCTATCTGGCTCCGCGAGAACACCCCGCCCGATACCTGGACCGCCGCCCGCGCCGCCGGTGCCATCGCCTACTACAGCCAGCGGCCCACCATAGACATGTTCGGCCTCAACGACCTGCACATAGGTCACCTGCAAGTCGCCAACATGGGAGAAGCGGTGCCGGGCCACGAAAAGTCGGACCCCGCCTACGTGCTCGCCCGCCGGCCGTCCTACGTGCTCGCTTCCTGGGAGGACTACTTCAACCCGGTAGTGGAGCAGTTCAAGCGGGAGTACGGCTACGAGACGGTACGCAGCCCGCTGGGGCCGGAGGTGAAGTGGCTGAAGCGACGCTGAAACGGGGTACTGAAACGTGAAACGTGAAACGTGATGCGGCTTGTGGTGGTTGGTTCGTGAGGGTGGCTCATCTGGCTTCGTGGGATCAAAGCTCCACCCTGTCATCCTGAACGCAGTGAAGGATCAGGTGGTATGTTAGAATCCCCAACGTTGGGGATGATGGTCGTTAGAGGAAGTACAGTGCAACAAGGCCAACGCCTAAGAACGGGCGGCTGATCCTTCGCTACGCTCAGGATGACAGGGGGAGTAGGCTCCTATAATATCAGCAGCTTGATCTTCACGCACCAAATACATGAGCCGCATCACGTTTCACGTTTCACGTTTTAGAAATCACCTTTCTCGTATATAATTACCTGCCAAAACCATGACACGCGACCATAACACGACCAACCTATCCATCACGCAACCCTTTGCCTCGATTGTCGTTGTGAGCTACAACACAGCAGAGCACATAGAAGGTTGCTTGCGCTCGCTGCTTGCGCTTGACTACCCGCGGTCCGAGATCATCGTGGTGGACAACGGCTCTACCGACGGCAGCATGGAGCTGGTGCGCAGCCGCTTCCCGGAAGTGGAGCCTGTGGAGCTTGGGGAGAACAAGGGCTTCGCGGGGGCGGCTAGCGTGGGCATGTTCATGTCGAAGGGCGACATACTTGTGACGGTGAACCCCGACGTGCAACTCGACCCACAATGGATGTCGGCGGTGGTGGAGGCGTTCGAGGCCTTCCCCGACGCGGGTGTGGTGGGCAGCAAGATACTTTATCCCGACCGCAAGACGCTGCAACACGCGGGCGGCGTGGTGCATTACCCCCTAGCGACCACCGACCACATAGGGCGCGGTGAGCCGGACACCGGGCAGTACGACCACTCTCGGGTGGTGTCGTTCGTCACCGGGGCGGCCCTGGCTATGCGGCGCGACGTAGGGCACTCGCTCAACTTCTTTGACGAGTCGTACTACCCGGTCTTCTTCGAGGACGTCGATTTGTGCTGGCGGGCCAAGCGCGAGGGCTGGCGGGTCGTCTACCAGCCCGCAGCGGTGGCCTACCACAACGAGTCGGTGACGTACGACCGTCGCAGCAGCCGCTATTACAGCTACTTCCACGCCAACCGCTTGCGCTTCGTGGTGAAGCACTACACCCCCGAACAGGTGATGCTTGACTTCCTGCCCGCCGAGGCCGAGCGGTTGGTGGGCGACATGGAGCGCGAGGACCGTACCGCCTCGCTCAGTCTGCTGGACAACAAACTGCCAGACGGCTACGACAACTACAACAACGAGCCGAACAACCTGATTGCTCGCAAGTGGGACGACCTGCAAAGGCAGATAGACGAGGTCATGGCAAGCTGGCAGGTGTACGAGAAGTCGCACCCGCGCAAGCCACGCAAAGGCATAGCGGGCAAGTTGAGCAACATGTTCAGCCGCCTCTACACGTGGCCCGTGTTGCGCAAGCAGATTGATTACAACGCCTCCTTAGCCCGTTCGTTGAGGGAAATATCGCGGCAGTTGGCGGACTTGCAGGCTCGCGTGGCGGTGCAGTCTATCCTCGCGTCCGGGCTGGTGTCGCGGCAGAACGTGGCCTCGACCAACGTGTACGCCGAACTGGACGCGCTACGCTCACGCATAGAGGAACTGGAAAGCGCCAACATGGCTACCCCGATCAACTATGGACAGACCCGAAACGACTGACAACGGCTCTCCCGCCGACGTAGCCACCATACTGGGCGATTTGCGCGAGCAGATACGCCAGCGCCGCGCCCATCTTGCCATCAACGACCCGAACGACCCCCACGCTCTGAGCCTGGCGGAATTACGGCGCAGCGTGGAGGCGGTGAACGAGGTCTGGTTCGTGTCGGCCCACCTGCCGATTACCTGGGACGTGCGCATATTCGGGCGGCTGCTGGCCTACGCTAAGCGGGTGACGCGCCTGCTGCTGCGCTGGTACATCAACCCTATAGTGGAGCAGCAAAACCGCTTCAACTCGGCCACCGCCCGCGCTATCACGGTGATGAACGCCTACCAGGAGCGCATGACCCGCGAGTGGATGCTGCTGGAGGAGCGCGTGATGAAGCTGGAGGAAGAGGTAAGGGGCAGGGACGGGGGCGAGCGAGGGGACAATCTTTAGTGGACCCCGCACCACAACCGGGCTTTTCTCCCGCAGAAGTTGCAGCCAGCCAGGTACCGGCACCCACCGCACGGGACTCCCTCCGCATCGCTATTTGTACCACCCAGGTACCGTTCGTCTACGGCGGCAACGAGGTGCTGGTGGAAGGGCTGCGGGACGCCTTGCAGGAGAGGGGGCACAGGGTATCCATCATCTCCATACCCTATAGGTGGCACCCTCGCACCCACATCGTGACGGGCGCGCTGGCCTGGCGGTTAATTGACATAACCGAATCGAACGGCGAGCCGGTGGACCTGGCAATCTGTACCAAGTGGCCCTCCTATGTAGTGAAGCACCCGCGCAAGGTGGTGTGGCTGGTCCACCAGTTCCGGCAGGCGTACGACTGGTTCGGCACGCCGCTGTCAGACTTCACCAGCATGGCCGAAGACCGCCGCGTGCGCCGCCTGATCCTGAAGATGGACCACAAGGCGTTGAGCGAGAGCCGCAAGGTCTTCACCATCTCGCGGAACGTAGCCAACCGCCTGCGCCGCTTCAACGGATTGGAGGGCACGCCCCTCTACCCGCCCCTGCGCTCGGGTCTGGCCCTGGAACCCGGCCCTTACGGCGATTACATCCTGTCGCTAAACCGGCTGGACGCGGCCAAGCGTATCGGCCTGCTGTTGGAGGCGCTGGGCCACGCGCCGGAGGTGAAGGCGGTAATCGCGGGCACTGGGCCGGAAGCCGACAACCTCAAGCGGCAGGCGTCGAGGCTGGGGGTGGCGGGCCGGGTAGAGTTCGCGGGCTTCGTGTCCGACGAGGAGGCTTCGCGGCTCTACAGGAGCGCCAGGGCCGTCTACTACGCCCCCGTGGACGAAGACTACGGTTACGGCACCATCGAGGCCTTCCAGGCGGCTCGCCCCGTTATCACCACCGACGATGCCGGTGGCGTGTTGGAGTTCGTTGAGGACGGCGTCACCGGCCTGGTAACTCCGCCGGAGCCTGTCGCGATAGCCCGTTCGCTGCAACGCCTCGTCGCCAACCGGGACGAAGCCGAGCGCATGGGCCGGGCCGGACAGGAGAAGATAAGAGACATCACGTGGGACAGGGTAGCGGACGCGCTACTCGAAGCAGCAGGGTAGACGATGTACAAGTTATGAGTTATGAGTTTTGAGTTTTGAGTTGACGGATAGTACCTAACCATCATTATCTTGGCGGGTTCTTGGCGTACTTGGCGTCTTGGCGGTTCCGTCTCCGTCTCCTGCCATCGTCCATCGTCCATCGTCCAAACATGCGTATTCTCATCACAACCAGCCAGGTACCGTTCATCCGCGGGGGGGCAGAGCTTCACGCGGAGGGGCTGCGTGACGCCCTGCGCGCCGAGGGGCACCAGGCCGAGATAGTGGCTGTCCCGTTCAAATGGTACCCCGCCGAGCGCATCCTGGCCCACATGGGAGCCTGCCGCTTGCTCGACCTGAGCGAGATAGGTCGCATGACGATTGACATGGTGATTGGGTTGAAGTTCCCCGCTTATTTGGTGCCGCACCCCAACAAGGTGCTCTGGATACTGCACCAGCACAGGCAGGCTTACGAGCTGTGGGAGCACCCGATGGGCGACCTGCACCTGGAGCCGAACGGGGCGTACGTGCGCGAGGCGATACAGCAGGCGGACCGCACATATATAGGGCAGGCAAAGGCGGTGTTCGCCAACTCCAGGACCGTGGCCGGGCGGCTGAAGGAGTACTGCGGCCTCGATTCTACTCCGCTTTACCACCCTCCCCACCAGGCAGGTAAGTTTTACTGCGCGGAGGCAGAGGACTACCTGCTCTTCCCCAGCCGTATCGGCACCATGAAGCGGCAGGAGTTGGTCGTGCAGGCCCTGGCGCTCACATCTCAGCCTGTGAAGGTGAGCTTTATGGGCGCGGCAGACCGTGAGGAGTACGCTGAGAAGCTGCAAGCCATGTCAACTGAGCTTGACCTGGAAGGTCGCGTGCGGTGGCTGGGTGCCGTGTCCGAGGAGGAGAAGTTCAGGCTGTACGCCCACTCTCTCGGTGTCATCTTCCCGCCCGTTGACGAGGACTACGGCTACATCACCCTTGAAGCGATGCTATCATCTAAGCCGGTGGTAACATGCACCGACTCCGGCGGCCCGCTGGAGTTCGTGCGCGACGGGGAAACGGGCTACATTGCCGACCCCTCTCCCGAAGGTCTGGCCGCCGCCCTGGACCGCATGTGGGAGGACCGCACGCGAGCGAAGTCGCTTGGCGAGGCGGGGAGAGAGTTGTACGACAGCCTGGGCATATCGTGGGCCACAGTTGTGAAGAGGCTACTATCAGGTTCGTAGCTGCTCCCTTATGTCGTACCATGTCCCCTCTGTCATCCTGAGCGTAGCGAAGGATCTCAAGAAGGTGAGTAGGGAAACTGTTGAATTAAGGGGCATTGGTACTGAAGGTTCGGCACCTCGGTGAGGGGAGCATTTGAGATCCTTCGCTGCGCTCAGGATGACAGAGGGGGATGGAGTCCTGCTGGTGTAGTTGCGCACCATGAGACAGATTGCTCCTGTATGCTCTACAATAGTCATTATCCTCTATGAGACTCGCTTTCTTCTCCCCCCTAAACCCCATACAGTCCGGCATCTCCGACTACAGCGAGGAGTTGCTGCTGACCCTGGATGGTGCCCGCGTGGGCGGCTCGACCATTGACCTCGACCTGTTCATCGACAAGGGCTACAAACCATCCAACAAGGACATCACCAGGCGCTTTGGCGTGCGGCAGGGGAGGGCGTTCGGGCGGGTTGCCGGGGAGTACGACTCGGTCGTGTACCAGATGGGCAACTCGGCGGCGCACGCCTATATTTACGACGCGCTGCTGAAGCACCCCGGCGTGGTGGTCATGCACGAGTTTGTGCTGCACCACCTGCGGGTATGGATGACGCTCAACGGCGGCAGGCGCAAGGAGTACCTGGCTATCATGGAGCGGCAATACGGGGCGGAGGGGCTTGACGCCGCGCGCCGGGTGCTGCTGGGCCAGTACCCGGAGGCGCTGTTCAACTACCCCCTCAGCGACGAGGTGATACAAGCCGCCAGGGGCATAATCGTGCACAGCCGTTATATGGAAGGTCTGGTGAAGGGCGTGCGGCCCGACGTGCCCGTGTCGGTGGTGCCGATGGGCGTGCCTTTGCCCCCGTACATCGCCAGGGACGAGGCGAGGGCGCGGCTGGGGCTGGACCCCGACCTCTTCCTGGTGACTTCGGTGGGGCATTTGAACCCGTACAAGCGCGTGTCGGCCACGTTGCGGGCGTTCAAGGCGCTGCTGATGGAGGTGCCCAACTCCGCGTACCTGCTCATCGGCAGCCGGTCGCCCAACTACGACCCCACCCGGCAGATAGAGATGCTAGGCCTCACCGAGCGCGTGCGCAGCACAGGCTACGTTTCGCCGCAGGACTTCCCCTACTACCTGGCCGCCTCGGACGTGTGCCTCAACCTGCGTTACCCCACGGCGGGCGAGACCTCGGCCTCCCTCCTGCGCATCATGGGGGCCGGGGTGCCCGTGCTGGTGTCGCGCACAGGCTCGTTCGAGGAGCTGCCGGACGAGGCGGCGGGCAAGGTAGACGTGGGCGAGTTCGAGGAGGAGCTACTGCTAGAGTACCTGCTCCTGCTGGCCCGTCGGCCGGACCTGCGCGAAGCTATGTCTGTGTCCGCCCGCCGCTACGTGGCCGAGCACCACACGCTGGAACAGGCGGCGACCGGCTACCTGCGGTTCCTGTCAAGTCTGTCGCGCAAGGTTGCAGGTGAGCCTGAGATAACACTTTCGCCCACTGCCGCCGCAGTACACGTGCCCGCTCCCACCGGCACCATTACGAGCCTACAGATAGGGCAGGCAGCATCCGCGCCTCCCTCGCCATCCACCCCCGCCCGCAAGCTGCCGGATAACGTCACTGTGGCTGTGGTGGCTGAGGCCGCCGCCGAACTGGGCATCGAGGAGAGCGACACCTGGCTGTTGGCCGAGATAACCAGGGCTATCGAGGGCCTGGCTCCGGGAGAGCGCAAGTGACAGCAGCGGTAGCGGAGCGCCAGCAGACCGGGAGCGCCGCCGCGGCAGAGCGTTGGCAGGGCCTGCGCGAGGTTGGGCTGCTTGCGGTGCTGCCCGTGCTCATCTCTTTCATCATGCTCTGGCCCGCGCTGCTGGGACAGGGGGTGCTCGCCTCCACCGACCTCGTGACGTACGACCCATTCTTTGGCGAAGGCATCCCCGGCGTACAACCGCCCCTCTCGGCCAACCCGATGATAAACGACCCGGTAGACCAGTTCATACCGTGGCGGCTGTACGCCCGGAGCGAGTTGAGGGCCGGGCGCTTCCCCTTGTGGAACCCCTACAACGCCTTTGGCACGCACTTTCACGCGAATTACCAGTCGCAGGTGCTGTCGCCCTATAACATCCTCTGGCTGGCGCTC
The DNA here is from genome assembly GCA_030913985.1 of Chloroflexota bacterium. Lineage (GTDB taxonomy): Bacteria > Chloroflexota > Chloroflexia > QHBQ01 > JADMIH01 > JADMIH01. The sequence continues at coordinate 17,376 of JALZHI010000076.1, forward strand.
CCTCCGGTATGGGGCCTGGGGTTCATAGCGGCGCTCAAGTGGGCGCTCATGGGCCTGGGCATGGCTCTCCTGCTGAGACGGCTGGGGCTTGGTATGCCCTCGGCGGTGTTCGGGTCGGTCGCGGCGCAGCTCATGGGTCCCATGACGGCCTGGTTGCAGTGGCCGCACACCGAGGCGCTGTCCTGGATGCCCTGGCTGATGCTTGCCGCGCTTGGCTGGATAGATACCAGGCGGCTGGCGTGGTTGGCGGGGTTCGGGGCGCTGGTGGCAGCCGAAATGCTGGCCGGCCACGTCGAGACCGCCTTCTATACGCTGCTGCTTGCCGGGGCGTTCATCCTGGCGGCAACGGGGGCTTCCAGGCTGGCGCTGCGGCAGAAGTGGCTGACGCTGGGAGGGTTGCTGGGGGCGGGCACGCTGGGCCTGGGGATCTCAGCCGCGCAATTCTTACCATTGTTGGATATACTCACCTCTACCTGGCAGTGGGCTGAAAGGCAAGGCTCGACCACTCACCTGTTTTCGTTGCCCCCACAGGCCGCACTGGCTTTCCTGGGTACGAATGGCTTCGGCTGGGCTGACTCCTGGCGCGGACCACTCAACTGGATCGAAATCAACGCTTACGTAGGGGCGCTGACATTATTGCTCGCGGTATGGGGCCTGGCCGCTGCCATACTCGCTCGGCGCGGAGAGACCGGGCAACTGGGCATCCCATTCCCGCGCCGGTTGGGCGAAGCCCTCTCCCCACGCAAGCCCCTGTTCTGGGCGCTGGAGGTGCTCACCGGGGCCAGCATGGCCTACGGCATCCCACCTCTCAGCTTGCTGCGCGAATTACCCGGCTTCAGCAGCAGCCTCAACTACCGCCTGATAGCCATAGCGGACGTAGGCTTGATAGTGCTGGCTGCAATGGGCCTACAACGTCTGGTTGAGTACCGAGTTCCGAGTTCCGAGTTCCGAGTGGGGCGGGTCAGACTCGGTACTCGGTACTCGGTACTCGGTACTTTCGTCCTCGCTGGGGTGGGGGTGCTCTTCCTGGTGGGAGGGGTTCGGGTCTGGTTTGTGAGCAGCAGGGATGCGGAGGCGTTCGTGGAGGCGTGGAAGATGTGGTCGGGGGCGCTCTTTTGCGCGGGCGCGGCGCTCATACTGGCGCGGCTGGCGGGACTGCTGGGGGCGCGGGTTGTGGCGGTGCTGGCGGTCTGTCTCCTCCTGCTCGACCTGGGCAGGGCTAACTGGAACTTCAACGTCACTTCGCCCCTGAACACCTTTTACCCTAGCAACGAGATGACCGACTTCCTGGCGCAACGCGGCATCACGGAGCGGGTGGCGATAAACGCCTTCTGGGCCGAGACCAACCGCTTGATGCCCTATCGCATCGCTGACGTGCGCTACTACGACCCGGCGGTGTCGAACCGCTACCACAGCTTTATGCGTATGCTGAGTCCGAACACCTACACCTGGCCCTACCCCGACTATCCGGTCCATGTGTTCCTAGACGAGCCACGCGCCCCGCTCATATCGTTGGTGGGCGTGAAGTGGCTGGTCACTACCGCTAACTTCAACCCGAACGCCTGGCAGCCCGTGCCGCAGGAGGGGCAGATTTATGCCCCCTGGCTGAACCGCAATAGCTTTGTGGCCTGGGAGAACCGCTACGCCAACCCCTATGCCTACCTGGCTTCTCGCATCCGGGTGGTGCCCGACGAGCCTGCCGCCCGGCAGCGGATGCAAGAAATCAAGCTGGAAGAGATCAGTGAGGCGACCGTGGAACACCCCGTTGGTCTGCCCGCTGAAGTGGCCTCCGCCAGCAACGGCGTGCCGCTCACCGAGGCCGAGGTTGGCAGCCTGCAAGTGATCGCCAACATACCCGGCACGGTGCGTGTCAGGCTTCGTACCGAGAGGTCGCGCCTGTTGGTGGTGAACGAAAGCTGGTCGGAAGGGTGGCGGGCGCGCGTAGACGGCACCGGCACGCCCATCTACCGGGTGAACTATTTGATGCAGGGCGTGGTGGTGCCGCCGGGCGAGCACGAGGTGGTGTTCAACTACGACCCGCCGATTTTCAAGGTAGGGCTGGTTATCAGCGGGGTGTCGCTGCTCGGCTGGCTGGGGATGCTGGGGCTGGGCATCCGGCAGCGGCGTCGTGATAGGCGCGGCAGGTTGGAGAGCGTTGGCGGGTGACGCGATGGATGGTACCCGCTCCATGACTCCCGCGAGCGCCTTCTGGCGCATGCTCCACCCCTTGCCCTCGATCATGACGGTGGTTGTAGCCGGGGCGTTCGTGGTGCTTGCCGCTAAGGGCCTGCCGCCGCTGGGCAGGTTCGTCCAACTGCTTGCTATTGAAACAGCCATGCAGTTCTCCATCTCGGCCTTCAACGACTACTTCGACCGGGATGTGGACGCGGGGCGCACGGACAAGCCCGTAGCTACCGGCATCATCAGCCCGCGCACGGCATGGGTGACCGGCCTGCTGCTCTCGGTTGTTGCCATGCTGCTGGCGCTGCCCCTGGGCGGATGGATGACGCTGTTTACGGCTATCGGGTTGGGGGGCGGTCTGCTGTACGACGCAGGGCTGAAGTATACCGCCTTCTCATGGCTGCCGTTTTCGATAGCCTTCCCCACTCTACCACTGTGGGCCTGGGCCGGGGCTTCTCCTGACGGCACCTTCCCCCCGCAACTCTTCTGGGTGGCACCTATCGGGGCGGTGCTGGTGCTAGGCATCCACCTGGCCGACACGATACCCGACCTGGCGAGCGATACCGAGGCGGGCGTGCGCGGGCTGGCGCACCGTCTCGGCCTCACTCGGTCTCTGGCGCTCTGCTGGGGTGCGTTCGGCCTGGGCACACTCCTGACGGTGGCCCTGCTGCCCTTCCTGCGCTACAGCCTGGAGTGGTACGTGCCCGGCCTCGTCTTAGGCACACTGCTCCTGTTGGCGGGCGTGATAGTCTACCTGCGCGATGCGAGGCATGTGAGGCGCATGTCGCTGCTGCTGGAGATGGGCGCTATGTCAATCGCAGTAGGGTGGGTGGCGGGCATCACGCTGTAGGGACGCATCAATCTGTACGTGGCTTTAGAGCGTTAACGGTATAGAACTTGCATCTGCCACTCCCGGTGGAGAATAGAGGGCCATGTGACAAACGAGCAAATTGAAGTTGAGCGAGCGGTCGGCGCGGGGCTGGCGGCGGGCACCGCTTTCCTGGCAACTACGTTCCTCGACAGTAAGCTCAGCAATTACCCCTACAACGACATAAAGCTGGTGGGCCAGGTATTTACCACGAAGTCGCCCTTCTGGCAGATACAGGGCCTGGTCGGGCATTATGGCTTCTCGGTTATCATGGCGCTGCTCTATGCTCGCTACGCTTACCTCCTGCTGCCCGGCCCCGGCTGGCTCAAGGGCTTGCTCTTCCTGATGATCGAGAACAACGGCCTCTACCCGCTGGCCCCCCTGCTCGACAGGATACACGCGGGGCAACGCAAGGGCGAGCTACCGAGGCTGATGACCCTCAAGTCCTACGTGGGGCAGACCTGGCGGCATGTGGCGTTCGGGTTGGTATTAGGCGCACTGTACAAGGGGAAGTAACACGTAACACGTAACACGTAATCAATAGGAATCCTATCATAAGGTAGTTGAGGACAATAGCACCCAAAGCTCCACCTTGTCATTTCGAACGTAGTGAGAAATCTCGTCCTTTGCCCTAATGTTTCCCTCTTCTTGCGGCACACTGCTTCCATAGGAAAGGTGAGGTTTAGGTGGCGAGGGACGAGATTTCTCACTACGTTCGAAATGACAAGGTCCCACTTTAGTGACTACAATTGAGGCTGCTATCTACTAGATAACTCCAGGCAAAACACGGTGAAAGATTGAGGCATGCTGGGTATAATGTTCAGTAGACCTACTACGTATTACGCGTTACGTGTTACGCGTTACGTGTTATGTTTCAGAAAAGCGAGGCATACGAAGATGCTAGACAACATATTGAACCGGGTGAGGCCGGAGCGAAAGTATGATAGAGAGGAGCTTGCGCAGCGCCTGCCGCCGGGGCAATCGCTGACCGAGAAGTGGCCGGTGCTCCACTACGGAGGCGTGCCGCACCCCGACCTGAAGACCTGGACCTTCCGCGTGTTCGGGCTGGTTGAGAACCCCACCGTGTGGACCTACGAGGACTTCATGGCCCTGCCGCAAGGCAACACCGAGAGCCTTGACATCCACTGCGTGACGCGTTGGAGCAAATTCGATAACGTTTTCCAGGGTGTACCGTTTAAAGAAGTGTACGACAGGGTGCGCCCCAAGCCGGAGGCGAAGTACGTCATGGTGCACGCCGAGCAGGGCTTTACCACCAACGTGCCGCTGGCCGACCTGCTGCAACCCAACGTGATCTTCGCGCACAAGCACAACGGCGAAGACCTCACCGACGAGCACGGCTGGCCTTTACGCCTGGTGGTGCCGCATCTCTATTTCTGGAAGAGCGCCAAGTGGGTGCGCGGCCTCGAGTTCATGCCTGATGACGCGCCGGGCTTCTGGGAAGACGCCGGGTACCACATGCGCGGCGACCCCTGGAAGGAAGAGCGTTACGGCGGCTGGTAGTTGTTGATTTCGGATTTGGGAATTCGGATTTCGGATTTACGTTACGAAAACGAAGCAAATCCGAAATCCGAATTCCCAAATCCCAAATGCAAAATCGTTCTCTCTACGTTGTAACAGGTCTATTTCTGCTGCTGGTGACCGGCGGGTTGCTTGGCGTGCTCTTTATGCCACGAGCGGAGAGTGGTGTGGGCGGTGCTGCTCCTACGAGTGAAGCGGGAGCCAGCACCGTCCTTTCTGTTGGCGTGGCTTCGCCTACCCTCGTACCGAATGGCACTGTTCCTTTAGTCTCGGCAGCCACTTCAGCTACAGCCGCTCTGCCACAAGCCGAGGGTGAGAGCGCCGTTGTAGCGCAGGCGACGGTGGCAGCAACCCCGCCCCCCACCAATACGCCCATACCCCCGCCGACAAACACGCCCACCGAAGTGCCGCCACCCCCGACCGTTACCCAGGTGCCGCTGCTGGAGGCGTCACCCGAACGCATAGGTGGGCCTGTGCCGGTGCCGCTACAGCACGACGGGCCGCGCTGGGTGTCCTTACAGGTGGGGCACTGGCGCAACGAGAACCTGCCCGAGGAGCTAAAACATCTCGACGGGCACACGGGGGCTTTCGCGGGCGGTCTGGCCGAAGTGGACGTAAACCTGGCGGTGGCGCGTCTGACTTCGGGGTTGTTGCAGGAGCGGGGTTACCAGGTGGAGATACTCGACGCCACAGTGCCGGTCAGCTACACCACCGACCTGTTCATCGCCATACATGCCGACGGCAGACCACAACCCGGCTGGCGGGGCTTCAAGGCGGTAGCGCCGTGGGACTCGGTGCCTGCGTCGGAAAAGTTTGTGGACCTGTTGTACGAGGAGTACGGCAAGGCTACCGGCCTACCCGTTGATGTAGTGACCACCGACTCGATGGCGGACTACTACGCCTTTAGCTCCGTCCGCTACCGGCACGCGATCACTCCGGGTGTGCCCGCCGCCCTGCTGGAGATGGGCTTCGTGACCAACGCGGAGGACCGCAAGGTGCTCTCCACCCGGCAGGACTCTATCGCCTGGGGCATCGCCAACGCCGTGGACAGGTGGTTCCGCTCCGGCGCGGCAGGCCCCGTGCCCACGCAGTACGCCACCTTCACCCCGACGAGTACGGCAACAGGCACCCCCACCTCTACAGCCACCGAGACCCCGACGGCCACCATGACGCCAACCGAGACTCCTACGGCCCTGCCCACAGAGCTAGTGGAACAGGCCACGCAGACCGCCGCCCTCACGACCCCGCAGCCGCCCACCGCCACACCCACGCTGCCCAGGCCTACGGCCACACCTTCGCCTACCGCGACGCCCCTGCGCCCCATAATCACCGAGGACGGGCGATGGCTGCCCCCGCTGGCGCTCAACGGCCGCAACTTCCCCATGCCGGGCAGCAAAGCCCCGCCCGTCTACCTGAGCGAGGAGACCCAGTACGTGCCGCTCGGCCCCGACGGCCGCGAAGTGGTGCAGGTCTGGGAGCAGTTCTACGTGCCGGAGCTAGGCCGGAGCATCTGGAAGAAAGGCCCGGTGAGGTACGTCAGGCAGTAGGTTCTGAAATGTGAAACGTGAAACGTGATGCGGTTTGCTCAACAGGGTTATATGAGAAGTACTAGAGTTGCCAGCCGACGCCGGACGATTCAAGCTGTGTAAGGCAGATATGGCAAAGGACGACGCCCAGCGGTTGAACGCGTTTACAGCACGATGCAAAGGACGACGCCCGGCGATTGAAATCGCGGGCTACACTTTGCAAAGTCCGCCCTGCGGCGGACTACCTCAGCAACATTTTCACCCCAAAAGAAGCTCTTTAGCGCAAGGC
>JALZHI010000077.1 GCA_030913985.1 Chloroflexota bacterium
GTTCAGACCTGCTCTTACCACGTAGTAGCTTTGTCCACAGTACGGACAAGTGCTCTTAGTCTCTATTTCTTCTGCCATACCGTTATTCTACTGCTTCTACTGCATATCTGCCCTTTTCCTCACTCCCTATTCGTGTGAGAGCTTTTATGACCGTACAGACGGAACATCCCCCAGAATAACATCCATAGCGGTACGCAACCTTGGTTCCGGGCAAACCCAGTCCTTCTCTATACACCAGATGGCTGAACGACAGCTTGCAAAAAAGGGTGCACAGTATTCTAGTGACAGTGTGGTCTCCGATTATGACAGACTAGAAAGGGAAATGTTGTACGAGTTCTTCAAATATGCCGGTGAACATAAAGGTGATTATTGGCTCCACTGGAACATGGTAAATGTTCAATTCGGTTTCCAGGCCCTCGCACACCGTTATCAAGTGCTGGGAGGAGCCGAGGTGGATACCGACATACCAGAAGACAAGAGGTTCAACCTTCCTCATGCACTAAAGCTAATATATGGTGAGAAATATGCTCCACATCGACGGCTGGAAAACCTCGTTACTATGAACGGGCTTCATGCTCCCGAGTTCCTTAACGGCGAAGCTGAAGCACGAGCTTTCGAAGACAAGAAGTATGTGGAGTTACACTATTCAACTCTGAGAAAAGTAGAAATCATAGCAGAAATTGCCGAACGTGCCCACAGCGGCAAGCTCAAGACAAATGCGGACTGGAGAGATATACATGGTGGGTATGGCGAGGCGTTTGGTGAACTGCTAAGAGATCACTGGTTAGCTGTTGTCATTCTATATGCCGCAACCTTGGTACCGGCTCTGTTGGGTCTCTGGGGCGCACTGTTCCAGCCCGTAAGATGACACACCATACGGGAGATCTACCCTACTAGGTTGCCACCGCCTTAGAATAGCCGTATTCTGTGCCCCACAACCTACCTGAAACCGCTCTTGGTCACCAATTCATCCCTGCGGGCGTGCAACAACTGGAACGCCTCGCTACGGCTCCAGTGCAAAGCCTGCCATTCGCGCCAAGCGGGGTTTTCTTCCATGTGCCGCAGCCGGTTCCACAGCATGCGGTGGAGCGCGTCACGTTCCTGGCCTTGTGCGTAGTCGAGGGCGGGCAGTAGACTCGGTATCGCGTCTTCCGACAGCCCCGCGAGGTAGTACACGTCCAGCTTGCCGGTGGCGCGGTAGCGTTCCAGGTTTTCACGCGCTATCGTGGCGTCGGGATTGGCGAGGTTGAGGGTTGCCAGGAAGCCGAGCGCCGCCACGAACGCGCCTATGGCGAAGTGCTTGGGCTTCCACCAGAGGGTCAGCAGCAGCCAGCCGAAAGTCGCCGCCAGCCATAGCTCGAACACCTCCACGTAGAGGCGCAGGTGCGTGTATCCGTACGCTTGCTGGTAGAGAGACATGCGCCAGTAGGCCGAGGCGAGCAGCACCAGCACCAGGGCCACCATGAGACTGCCCATGACGTTGAAGATGAAACGCTCTCGCGCGGTGTCGCGCCGCGCCAGGTGGTGCAAGCCCAGGATCAGCCCGAGCGTGAGCACCGACACCGCCACAAGCTCGAAAAAGCCGCGCCGGGCGTACTCGGCGTATGTAAGCCCCGCCGCGCTGATGTTGCTCTCGCCCCCGAACAGGTACGCGAACTGCACCAGCCCGAACGCGAGGAAGAGGCCGCTCACCAGCACCAGCACCGTGGTCACCTCCACGAAGCCGATGGAGATGCGCTGCGGCACCGAGTCCATCCCCGCCTCCCAGGGTTCTTCATCGCCGGAGGCGGCCCGCTCGCGCCTGCCCACCGCGTACGCTAGTAGGCCCGACAGCACCCAGCCGGTTGAGAGCGCGATGATCAGCTGGGGGAAGACGTCGCTCATATCAGGCATGAAGCCGAAACTGAGCAGCTCGCCCAACAGGTGCGCGAAGACCATGTCGGCTGAGGAAAGCAGGACCGCGAACACCAGGAGCACCGGGGTCGCCAGCAACACTCCGCGCAGCACGGGCAGCCATCTTGACCGACCGAGGCCGAGTGGTCGCCTACCTTGCAAGCTGTCGGGGACCAACTGGAAGGGGAGGGTGAGCGAGTGCAGGCCAGCCGCCATCAACGAAAGGTAATAGCCGAGGATACCGAGCCGGTCCAGCCGTCCCGCCGCGTAGAAATAGGCCAGCAGCGACATGAGTCCCATCACGGCTACGACGTTAAGAAAGGTGAGAAACCCGTCCGCCCGGAAGTAGACCATCGCGGCAAAGAAGAAGAGCGGCAGCACAATCCACAGGTTGCGCGTGCGAGGCCGCACGTCCTCCTGCCGCCCCAGCCAGAAGAGCACGCCCACAAGGCAGCCCACGAACAGGGGCACCGATATACCCAGCATCTTCTGGTAGAAGAGTACGTCGAAGGCCATACCCAGTCCCAACCCGGCCATGAGCACGCGGGATGGCGAGGCGAGGTTGGGCAGCACCCGCATGCTCGACATGTTGGGAGCCGTGGTGGTTGCCGTTACGCCGTGTGCGGGGGTGCTGAGGGGCGAGTCGATAGTCAGTTGGCTAGCCATAGGTCTTCCTCCGGGTGAATGGTGCTGCGCGCGGCGAGCGGGCAGGGCGTCCCGCGGGGTGTCCCCAACGTAATATACCCGGCTGCTTTTCATGGTTCGACCCTCCAAGGGTATCAGGACACGCACGCAGGTGCTTGACATCTCCAGTCGTGCGTGGTAGTGCCCCTACGTTCCGCCTGACCCCCGCTGACTGTCTCTGCGTGGGCGCTCGCACCTGCGTGCTTGACACTGGCCCCGGCGTCTGATACGCTCGACTCGTGGGGAGCAGCCTACTCAGGCCCCCATTTTACAGCAAATAATTGCTGACTACTAGTCAATTAATCTCGGACGAATGAGCACCTATGATAACCATCTTGAAACTGCTGATTGTTGAAGACAACGAGCGGCTCCGGACCGCGCTTTCGGAGGGGCTGAACGCCACCGAAGCGGTTGACGTGGTGCGAGGCTGCGAGAGTGGCGAAGAGGCGATTGCTTACTGCCTTGAGAATAAGCCCGACATCATCTTGATGGACGTGCAGCTCGCGGGGCCGAAGAACGGCATCGAGACGGCGGTAGCCATACGGCGGGAGTTCCCGCGCTTGCCGGTGGTCTTCTACTCGATACAGGACGACGAGAGCTACTACCGCGACTTCCGTCGCTCCGGCATCCTGAGCCACTACGCCTACGTTCGCAAGTCGAACTACCTGCTGCCGCACATGATCTTGCCACTGCTAAAGGACGCGGTGGCGGGGCATAGCTTTATCGACCCGGAGATCGAGTCGAGGGTGCAGGAGGTGCGGCACAAGGACGAGCAGTCGCCCATGTCGCTGCTGGAGCCAAACGAGCAGGCGGTGGCCCGTATGCTGGCGCAGGGGCTGACCAACGAGCAGATAGCCGAGCGCATGGGTTTCCGCGACAAGCGCACGATAAGCCGCACCAACGGGCAAATCTATTGCGCCTGGGGCCTCAACTTCAACAACACGGACGAGAAAGTGGCCCGCACCCGCGCCTCGATCATTGTGAACGCGGGTCGGCTCCTGGCTTGGCGCGACGACGGCACTCCCCTGGCGATGAACGAACGGGGTGAGTGGGTGGATTGGCAGGGATAGGTGCTACTCGCCAGGTTGTGCTGAAGCGGGCTGGGCACATCTTAACCGCCTGGGCTAGAAATCGAGTTGATTGGCGCTACCCATAATTCTGGACGAAGATATGACCTCACGAAGACTTACCGCACAGCAAATGGCATTGCTTGGGGAAGCTATTTCGAAGCATGAGCCATCTCTGCTGCCACTCTCGGAGCAACTGCAAGTGAGGCTCTTGACAGCAGAGGAACGGGAGAACCTACGAGACACGGTAGCCGCCGAATTACTCGAAACGGGGCTTGATGATTATGACTCACCTAACGCCAGAGGATTACAACTGGAAGAACTGATAGATGACTTGTGGTACTACTCAGTTCAAGATTGAGGTCGTAGCTCCGCTAGGAGATCAGGGAAGAGTGCAAGCAGGTGCTGCTTACGAGGCTAAGATATCTTAATCGGGCAATGTAGTTGAATGTTACCCTTTCTTCACCCTCAACAAAAAACGCGTTCTAATACCATCTCCTCGTATGTAGATCCTGTTTACTCTGTTCGCCACGCGCTGGACAAGCAAGTTAATTTACATATTAGCCAATATATCAAATATGCATCACAGCGCATACACAAACTAGGTACGGCATGACTTTTGACCACCTGCTGAACCCAACGGTGCTGCTGACATGGGCCGCCATGTCAGTGTCGCTATTTAATACGGTGTTGCTGCTGTGGCTGGGGCTGACGGTGCTGCTGAACGCCGAGCGCAGGACCTGGGGCATCTGGGTGGCGGGGTTGGGGTTGCTGAGTGGGGCGGCCTTCTTCATCAGCCACTCGGCCATGCTGGGGCAGGGGCTTACGTATGTAAGCTGGGGCATGGACTTCTGGTGGCATGCCGGGTGGGTGCCCGTGCTCGCTTCGCCTTTCGCCTGGTACGTCGTGATGCTCTGGTACGCGGGCTACTGGGACGATCCTCAGTCGGCGTTGAGGCGCAGGCAGCGGGCATGGCTCTTTATCGTAAGCCTGCTGGCGTTCGGGATGTCGGCGTTTCTGACCTTTGCCAACCCGCTGCCCTCGTACTGGCAGCTTGCCCAGCGCAATATCTCCACTCCCTACTCGTACAACGGCGTGCCGATGCTGATGATAGCCTTCCCGGCGTACATGGTGCTCTGCATCGTGCTGTCGATGGACGCGTTGCGCAAGCCCGGCCCGACAGGCAGGCTCATGGGTGAGGTGGCGCGGGAGCGGGCGCGGCCCTGGCTGGTGGCGACGGCGGGCGTGCTGCTGCTGGTGAGCCTGCTGGTCACCTGGGCGATGGTGTGGATAGTGCTCCACGTGCGCGAAACGCCCTTCTACAACCTCCCCGCCAACCTGCCACCGGAGACCCTGCTGAACACCATCGCGCTGTTCGACCTCGTGATTGCGGGGCTTATTGGTGTGTCTATTGTGCTGCTAGGTCAGGCGGTGGTGGCTTACGAGATCTTCACGGGCAAGGCCTTGCCGCGCAGGAGCTTGCTGTTGCAGTGGTGGAGCGCGGTCGCGCTCGCGGGCGGCTTCAGCACCCTCATCGGTTACAGCTTGACCGTGGCTACGCACCCCATCTACAGCCTGATGCTGGCTACCATCCTGATGGTCGTCTTCTACGCGGTCTTTAGCTGGCGTTCCTACGTGGAGCGCGAACGGTACATGGACCTGCTAAGGCCCTTCGTCACGGGCCGCAGCCTGTATGGCGACCTGCTAGACCAGTCGGGTTCCGCCCCTGCTTCGCAACAGCTGGAGATTGCCGGGCCGTTCAGGGTGCTGTGCGGGGAGGTGTTGCGCGCGAGAGTGGCTTACCTGGCCGCTCTAGGCCCGCTCTCGCCGCTGGTGGGGCCGCCACTTGTATACCGGGCAAGCGAGCAGAAAGACGGTAAGTCCCAGGCCGACGGGCGCGCGCAACTTCCATTTGCGGACCTGACGCCCCAATTTACCTCGCCGCAGGTCATGTGGGTGCCGGTTGACCCGCAGCGTTTCGACGGGGCGAGTTTGGCTGTGCCCTTGTGGAGCGAGCGGGGCCTCATCGGGGTGATGCTGCTGGGAGAAAAGCGGGACGGCGGTCTGTACACGCAGGAGGAGATAGAGATAGCCCGCGCTTCAGGCGAGCGCATGGTGGACACGCAGGCGAGCGCCGAGATGGCCCGCCGCCTGATGAGCCTTCAACGCCGCCGCCTCGCTGAGAGCCAGGTGCTCGACCGCCAGGCCCGCCGGGTGCTCCACGACGACGTGCTGCCCCTGCTCCACACCGCCATGATTGCCCTGAGCAGCCGCAAGGCCCGCGTCCCGGCGGTAGGTGCCGATGGTCCCGCTGTTGGGACACAAAACAAGGACTCTGACCCCTCGAACGGGCACAGCGCCGAGCAAGACGCTCTAGTCCAGCTTGGCGACGCTCACCGGCGCATATCCGACCTGTTGCGCGATATGCCTTCGGGCGCGGCTCCCCAGGTGGCCCGGCTGGGGCTGCTGGGTGCGCTGCGCAAGGCGGTGGACGAGGAGTTTGCGGGCGCGTTCAACGAGGTAACCTGGCAGGTGGAGCCGGGGGCCGAGCAGCAGGCGGGAGAGGTCGCGCCGCTGGCAGCCGAGGTGCTGTATTACGCGGCGCGGGAAGCGGTGCGCAACGCCGCGCGCTACGGCCGGGGCGACGATCCCGCGCGGCCCCTGCACTTGAAGGTAGCGGCCAGTACAAAAGGTGGCCTGGTGCTGGCCGTAGAGGATGACGGGGTGGGCATGGCCGCTTCCATGCGCGATGGTGGCGGCAGCGGGCAAGGGCTGGCGCTGCATAGCACCATGATGGCCGTTGTGGGGGGGTCGCTAGCTACCGAGAGCGTGGCGGGCAAGTACACACGGGTCACCCTCGCGCTGCCGAGCGTGTAGGTGCGTAGGTCCTAGCGCCCCTCCAGCGTGATTTCTCCCATGCCGCTTTCTATCGTCACGTCGAGGGCGTACAATGACTGGATGCCGTTGGTATAAGCCTCACCGTCTGTGGAGAGGCCGTGCGCGGTCACTTTGCCGAGGCCTCCGGTGACGGTAACGCGGGTTGACATGCGGTCGCCAAGCTTCAGCGTGAGGTTGCCCAGGCCGCCGGTGATGTGGGCGTCCACGTTGCTGCGGTAGTCGCCGCTCAGGTCGGCCTCCACGTTGCCCGCGCCGAGGTTCATGCGCAGGCCGCTGATTTCGAGGTTAGAGAGGTCTATCCGGGCATCTCCCAGGCCGAGGCGCATGTCCAGGTCCAGCGACAACCGGTTGCCCAGCCTTATTTCCCAGTCGTTGACCGTGCTACCGCCGAGCGGGGGCAGGTTGTTCCTATCCACGGGTTGCACAATCGAGAGCGTGCCGGGCGTGCGGTTCGCGTCATAATTGATCTCGGGGCGCGAACCCGGCACGTTGTACTGGAAGGTTGCCTCCATCAGCTTGTCGGTACCGTCCGTCAGGTCCAACTGGCCGGTAGCTATGTCGATGCGGACCCCGGCAGCGGTGGCCGTGCCATGCTCTATCGAGTCGCGGACCGTCTGAATAGCGCCCACGGTGCTTTCCGCTCCACAGCCCGCGAGCGCCAGCACGAACAGAAGCCCGAAGAGCGGCCACATCAGGGCCGCCTTACCGCCGCCCGCTTTCACCAAGAAGTCTCTTCAACTAGACGGTTTCGCATATGGGACGAGTCCCTCCACAATAGAGCCAGGATAGAGCAACGATGGCGGCACAATAGGCACTTGCGCCTCCGGAAGGCCGCCCGGCAGGTGTTCCCAGGGTAACGAAGGAGCGAACCAATGGTAGTTCGCCCGCCAGTCACAGTATACACCACAGCCAGCTGCGTGACTCGTTGCGATACACCTATTTTTCGGGCACGACATATAAAGCACAAACCCAGCCCCGACTAAGGGAGACTGGGTTTGTGCTAAGAAGTCGCGGAAGGTCGGGCGCTAGTACCTGGGCAGCGAGGGGTCTACTTCTTCGGCCCAGGCGTTGATGCCGCCGCGCAGGTTCCACAACTTGCGGAAGCCAAGCTGCCTCAATTCGTTGACCGCGCGGGCCGAGCGGGTGCCTCCCTTGCAGTAGACCACCATCTCGTCGGCGGTGCTCAGCTCGTGTACGTGTGCCGTTACCTGGTTCACCGGGATGAGCTTTGCGCCTTCCAGGTGGGCGATATTCCACTCGTGAGGCTCGCGCACGTCGAGGAGCACCAGTTTCTGCCCGGCGTCGAGGCGGGACTTGAGATCGCGAGGTGAGATGTCGAAGTCGGTCTCGCCGCGCTCGGCCTGCGCGTTGATGCCGCAGAACACCTGGTAGTCTATTAGCTCGGTGACGGTGGGGTTCTCGCCGCAGACCGGGCACTCCGGGTCCTTGCGCAGTCGCACCTCGCGGAAGCGCATGTCGAGCGCGTTGTACAGCATCAGGCGGCCAATCAGCGGCTCGCCTATGCCGAGCAGCAGCTTGATAGTCTCGGTGGCCTGTATGGTGCCGATCGTGCCGGGGAGGATGCCCAGCACTCCACCCTCGGCGCAGGAAGGCACCAGGCCGGGCGGGGGCGGCTCAGGGTAGAGGCAGCGGTAGCATGGTCCATGCTCGGCCCAGAACACGGACGCCTGCCCCTCAAACCGGAAGATCGAGCCGTAGACGTTCGGCTTGCCCAGCAGCACGCAGGCGTCGTTCACCAGGTAGCGGGTCGGGAAGTTGTCGGTGCCGTCCACGACCACGTCGTAGGGCCGGAATATCTCAAGCGCGTTCTCCGAGGTGAGAGGGTATTCATAGCTGTCCACCCGCACGTTCGGGTTGATGTCGAGGATGCGGGCCTTGGCGCTCTCCAGCTTGGGGGTGCCGAGGCCCGACGTGCCGTGTATCACCTGGCGTTGCAGGTTCGACTCGTCCACCACGTCGAAGTCCACGATGCCGATGCGCCCTATGCCCGCCGCCGCCAGGTAGAGGGCCAGCGGCGAACCGAGACCGCCCGCACCTATCAGGAGCACGCTGCTCGCCTTCAGCTTCTTCTGGCCTTCAAGCCCCACTTCCGGCACGATGAGGTGGCGGCTGTAGCGGCGTATCTCAGCGTGCGACAGGGTCTGCTCCTCGCCGCCCGTGGCTACCGGCGGGGGAGGGGAGTCGAGCACAGCGCCGGGGGCACCCCCCGCGATGGCCGGGATGATGGAGATGGTGTCGCTGTCGCTGACGGGGGTAGCGCCCTTCTGGAGGTAGCGCACGTCGTCCTCGTTCAGGTAGATGTTGACGAAGTTGCGGAGCTTGCCGCTCTCGCTGTAAAGCTGCCTACGCAGGTCGGGGTAGCGGGTGGAAAGCTCCTGCAACACCTCGTCTACCGTGCCGCCCTGCAACGATACCTCGCTCTGCTGCCCGGCGTACTGGCGCAGGGCGGTAGGTATGAGAATAGTGGTCATGTGTGATGTTCTCCTTGTCTTTGGTGACACGTAACACGTAACGCGTAACTCGTAAGGCGGCTACGGAGCCTAATTGCTGTATCAGATGCTATGTTGCTTATTGCACCTTTACGAGTTACGAGTTACGCGTTACATGTTATTCTCGTCTATCGTCCGGCTAAAAGCTTATATCTGTAAATGCGGAAGCGGTAGTAAATGGTGCAGCCTACGCAGTATCCGGCAAGAGCTACGCTGGCGGCAACCGCTACCATGAGGGCCAGCGCCCAACCGAGCGCGGCCGCTCCGAAGAGGAAGGCCACCTGGGCAGAGCCTAGCAGCAGAATGGCTATCGAGTTGTTGAACCGCATCAGGCGGCGGTCCACACCCGCTGTGCCTTTTTCCGTGCCGGGCAGTACGCGCTTGCCAAGCTGGTAAATGAGGCTACCCCGCTGCCCGTACAGCACCGCCGGGACCAATATGAGGAACAGCACGGTAGTGAACAGGGGTTGCTGTAACACCAGGCCACCCACTATGCCCACGACGAGGGTCCAACGGTTTAGATTTACGATGGGCTGCGGTATGTCGTCCTCGCAACCTTGTGCGTTTACTTGATGGCTCTTGCTAATCGCGCTCATGACTCTTCCTCCTATCTCTGCTTACGTGACGCTCGTCGCGCTTACTTCTACTGCTTCTTCGTCATACGCGCTGCGGTCCTCGCGCAGCTTCCAGGCCCGTATGTCAGCGGCCTTGCCTTCCTGCACGGAGACGATGACGTAGCTCCAGGTGGTCCAGGCGGCGTGGTCGCGGTCGTACTCCGACGGGCATGCGGGCGCGTTGGGGTGGGAGTGGTACACGCCCAGCACGTCGAGGCGGTCGTGTCGAGCCAGCCGCTCCGCCCGGAACATGTCGGCGGGGGTGATAAGGAAGCGGTGGTACTGCTCGTCCTGCTCGAAAGAGTTCTCTATCGGCATCGTCAGGCGGATAACGCGGCGGTCGCCCTCGTCCTTGCCGAGCAGGATGCCGCAGACCTCGTTCGGGTAGCCGCCCTCACCGTGTTGCACTATCGAATCGCGTGCGCAGTCGTCCAGGTACAATGTCATTCTTTGGTCCTCTTGCTGTTATTGGTTAGCCGTAGCTTGCGTATTTGTCGCGCCCACCGCTGCCTGGAGCGCCTGGTCGATGTCTTCCATTACGTCCTCTATATCCTCTATGCCCACGGAGACGCGGAGCAGGCCCGGCGTGATACCCGCCCGTTTAAGTTGAGCGGGTGCCCAGTCCCTGTGACTTGAGATAACCGGGTAGGACACCTCCGTGTAAACGTCGCCCAGTGTCGCGGCAGGGATCACCAGTTCGAGCGAGTCCATGAACCGCAGCACCTCAGCCTTGCCCGCGCCCGCTATCTCGAAGGCCAGCATCGCCCCCATGTAGGGTGGAGTGAAGATGCGGGCCGCTACCTCGTGTTGCGCATGATCGGGCAGGCCAGGGTAATGCACCTTCGTCACGAGGGGGTGCTGTGCCAGCCATTGCGCCAGCGCAGCTGCGTTCTCGCACTGCTGCTTCACTCGTACCACCAGGGTCTTTACGCCCCGGATTGTGAGGTATGCCTCGAACGGGCCGGGGATGGCACCTGCCAGCCTGGTTATCTGCCGCAGGGTAGGCTCAAGCTCCGGGTTGGCGATGGATAGGTGGCCGCCAGTCACGTCGCCATGGCCGCCAAAGTACTTGGTGTCGCTGTGCATCACTATGTCCGCGCCCAGCGCCAGGGGCTGGATTATGGGGGGCGGCGTGAAAGTCGCGTCCGCGATGCTTACCACACCCAGCGAGCGGGCAACCTCACATAGCCGAGGCACGTCGGCCACTTTGATGAGCGGGTTGGAGGCGGTCTCGAACAGCATGGCGCGGGGGCGCGGCCCGGTGCGAAGGGCCTGCTCCACGGCCTCAAAGTCGGTCATGTCGGCAAAGCGGGTCTGCACGTCGAACTGGCCGAAGAGGGTGGCTAGCATCGTGTGGCTCGCGCCGTAGAGGTCGCTGCCTGCCAAAATGGTGTCGCCCGGCTCAAGTTCGCATACCAGGAACGCCGCGTGCAGGGCGGCCATGCCGCTCCCAAAGGCCACGCTTGCCGCCGCACCGTCGAGGGCAGCTAAAGCCTCCTCCAGCGCGGACACGGTGGGGTTGGCGTAGCGGCCGTACACGTAGCCGGGCCGGGTGCCTCCAAGCACCTCATCCAGGGTCGCGGCGTCGGGGCTGAGAAAGCTGCTGCTGGCGTAGATGGGTACGTTGGAGGGCTGTGTGCCCCGCAGGTCCGCGTGCGACCCGGCGTGCACAGCCCTGGTGCCCGCACCTCTTCCGGCATTGCGCCCCTTCTTACCCTGGTCGTTGCTCGAACTCACCCTTCGCTTTCCTCGCTCTCGTCCCAGAAGGTGTCTTGCAGGTAGCGATTGCCCCCGTCGGGCAGCACCGTCACCACAACGCCTGAGCGCAGCGATTGTGCCACGCCCACCGCGGCCAGCACTCCCGCGCCGCCCGATGGCCCCGCCAGTATGCCCTCGTACCGGGCCAGGTCGCGGGTCATAGCCTGGGCCTCCTCGGTGCCCACCTCCAGGTTATCGTCCGCCAGGTTGGGGTCGTAGATGCCGGGCACCAGGGCCGACGGCATGTGCTTCATCCCCTCAAGCCCGTGGAAGGCGGCGTCGGGCTGCACCTCCACGATGCGAATGCCGGGGTTGTAGTGCTTGAGGCGGCGAGACGTGCCCATGAAGGTACCGCTGGTGCCGACCACGGCCACGAAGTGGGTAACTCGCCCGTCGGTCTGCTGCCAGATTTCAGGGGCGGTGCCGTAGTAGTGGGCCTGCCAGTTGGCGGGGTTGTTGTACTGGTCGGGGTAGAAGTAGCGGTCGGGGTGCTCGGCGTAGCGGCGGCGGGCCTCGATGATGGCTCCATCCGTGCCGCCTGCCGGGGGCGTGTCGATGATGGTCGCGCCGTATAGCTTCAGCAGCCGCTTCCGTTCGGGGCTGGCCGACTCGGGAAGGCATATCTCCACCCTGTAGCCCAGGGCCGCGCCTATCATAGCGTACGCGATGCCGGTGTTGCCGGAGCTAGCGTCCAGGATCGTCTTGCCGGACGTGAGTAGCCCCTGTCGTTCGCCATCGCGCACCATATAGAGGGCCGCGCGGTCTTTCACCGAGCCGCCGGGGTTGAACCACTCAGCCTTGGCGTGCAATTCGACACTTTCAGGCAAGCCGTACTTCTCCTCGATGCGCGCCAGCCGCAACAGGGGCGTGTTGCCTATCTGGGCGACGATGTCTTCTCGCCCGGAGCGTATGAGTGTGGATGCGGATGTTCTCGTTAGAAGCTCCAATGTAGCCTCCGGTAATTTCCTGGAAACAAAAAAGGCCGACCATTCCGGTCAGGCCCCATGATGTAGCTGCTGGTTGCTAAGTGCCATGCAGCGTCATTGCTGTAGGGTTAGTGTCATACGTGGGGAGCCGGACCGTCGCAAGCTGAGGCCGCACAACAACAAGGCGCAGCCTGACACATACAGGCGCAGTCTTTGCTGGTGCTGGCCGAAAAAAGCTGTGCGATTCGCATGTCCGGGGTGTTGGTCATCGTGTGTTATACGCCTGTGCAAGCAAAATAGTTTACATGAATACTAACCGATATCATTATAGCATAATAGCGCATCAGTGGGAAGGGTGACCGCTGCAAGTAATTAACTATTGACAAGAGCGCAAAAGGAGCGGTATAATCCTGCTCCTGATATTGTGTTGCGTCAGGTTGAACTGTGCTGCACTTACTGTAGGCGAGCGGTCGTTATGCGTCTCGTCTATAGTCGCACATCACCATAGGAGCTCTTATCATGGACGATTCGGCCGGAACGTTGCCCCTTCCCGCTCAAGACCTAGTGCCTGGGCCTGGGCAACTCGTAGGCGGGCTAAATAAATTCGTGGCGATACGTAGGACATCCCGGGGCGCTGCTCTGGGCCTAAGTAACATGTCCACAGGAGATAAGCGCGCTAGGATGACCAAGGAAGCACCTAAGTCCGAGCGCATAGCAACCCTCAAGAGCCTGGGTCTAAAGGAAATGCAACCTGAAGACAGTGCGCCAAAGGAAGAGCACAGTTTTTGCCGGCTGGGCCACGTCGGGGCTTACGTAGTGATGAGCCCCGACCAGGACCGTATTGCCAAAGCGAGGGAGGAGTTGGAACAGGATTATCTGATCATGCCCAATATTCCACTTGCTCTCCCTACGCCTCTGCTTGATGCCACTAACTTGACCCTTACAACTACTCGCAGGCGTAGTGGGTGGCCTGAAGCTAGCGGCGTCAAAGCGGCTCACAAGAACGGCAACCGAGGTAAGGGCGTGATCATAGGTGTGCTCGATTCGGGCTGTGATGCCGACCACGCTGAGTTCGCGGGGAAACGTATAGAGTACCGCTACGTGCCTCTTCAGCCCGTACCTGAAAAACTGCGTGCTGTGCGAGGGTTCGATGTCGATGGACACGGCACTCACGTGTGTGGTATCATAGCGGGCAAGAACGTGGGTGTGGCTCCCGACGCGGAGCTTATGGTCGCCTCGGTCATCGAAAGCGAGACTATACGCACCAGCCTGGAACGGATAATGCTCGGCCTGGAGTGGATGCTGTCGCAGTTTAGTTTGCCCGACAACCAGGAAAAGCCGGTCATAATAAGTATGTCACTGGGCTTCCGGCCTGAATGGATTAGCGCACCGCAGTTCCAGAGTGTTGTGGACGGGATATCGTTGTTGCTATCCACCCTGGTTAATGATTTCGACGCATTGCCGGTAGTAGCTATTGGGAATGACGGGGCGGGCAACGTCAGAGCCCCTGGCTATTACAGTGACGTACTGTCCGTAGGAGCCGTGGACTCGAAATTGAAGCCTGCTTTATTCAGCGGAGGTGGTCCGGCACCACAAACAGGCATCATTAAGCCCGATATCGCAGGCTTCGGCGTGGAAGTTTTCTCTAGTCACGAGCGCACTATAGACAAGAAGAGCATGTATGCCAAGCTGAGTGGCACAAGTATGGCAACACCATACGTGGCGGGTATAGCGGCTCTCACGGCGGCTGCCAACCCGGGGGTGCAGGGCCAGGCACTCAGGACGCTACTGGTGAATAACGCAATGTCGCTGCAAGAGCCACCACAACGAGTAGGGGTAGGACTTGCCCGATTCAAGTAAATCGCAGCCAGAAAAGCAGTCAGAGCCGGTTGAACCCATCTCACCCAGCCGGTATGAGTTAGACGATTCACACGAGTGGTTGAGACTCATGTTGACGCTTGAACGGCCCGCCTCTAAGGAACTTGCGCAGTTCAAGAGGTCGGAGAAATATAAGGTCCTGAAAGAGAACAGTAGCAAGCTGCGTGAGGCCATCGTGAACTGGATCGAGGAACACGATCTGGCCGGCGAGGTCCATGACGTTGGCTACCCCTCGGCCTTTAATATTCTTTTTGTAACCGGCACCCCGAAGGCAGCCGAGGCGCTACGCAACGCACCCGGCGTTGAGAGCGTAGGTGTCAGCCCCGACTTCAAAGTGGACTTGCTGCAACGACCCGGCAAATCAGATCCTTACTAGCCGATAGATGCAGCCCACACGTGGCCTTGCTGGTGGAGGTCGGTGAAAGGAAGTGCTGAAGGAACAATGAGGCTGCGGTCGCAGCCTCATTGTTCTTTTAATCTTGGCACACCTGTTTTGCCTAAATGTGGCAGGTGGATAGGCCGCGCTTCTCCAGGTACTGCTGGTGGTACTCCTCGGCCACGTAAAAGGTAGATGCAGGCTCAATTTGAGTTACGATGGGCCTGCTGTACCTGCCGCTGCTGTCGAGTGCGGACATGGAGGCGCGGGCGGCGGCTTCCTGCTCAGGGGTGTGGAAGAAGATGGCCGACCTGTATTGCGTGCCCACGTCCGGCCCCTGGCGGTTCAGGGTGGTCGGGTTGTGGTTGTCCCAGAAGACCCGCAAGAGGCCATCGTAGGATACCCTGGCGGGATCGTAGATGACTTCCACCACCTCGGCGTGCCCCGTGCGGCCGGTGCACACATCTCGGTAGGAGGGGTTCTGGTATTCCCCGCCGCTGTAACCCACGGAGGTTGAGATAACCCCCTTGACCTGACGAAACGCCGCCTCTACACCCCAGAAACAGCCCGCTCCAAATGTTGCCTTCGCATTTTCCACTGTGTTACTCCTATCTTATCTATCTTATTTGCTCACGGCGAGGTCCTTGTGTCCCAAGTTTATGTTACGTAGTGCCGCCGGTTAACGGCTTCTTTTCTAACTTGAGTGACGCGGAATTGATGCAGTAACGGAGGCCTGTGGGCGCTGGACCGTCGTCGAATACGTGGCCGAGGTGGGCGTCACAGGTGCTGCAAAGCACTTCGGTGCGGCGCATCCAGAAGCTGTTGTCCGACTCCACTTCTACGTTCTCCTCTGCGATGGGGGCGTAGAAGCTAGGCCAGCCGGTGCCCGACTCGAACTTCGCGTCCGAACTGAACAACTCAGCGCCGCAACACACGCACTTATAGACGCCCGCATCCTTGTTGTGGGCGTACTCGCCGGTGAAAGCTCGTTCGGTGCCCTTCCGGCGCGCGACCCGGTATTGCTCCGGCGTTAGTTGCTGCTTCCACTCTGCATCAGACTTTACTACTTTGCTTCTCATAGAATACCCCGCTATGTCCAGCTAGAAAACCCCATCAATATTGTAACTGATAAACGTTACCACAAGCTTTCGCGGATTTTCCCTGTCTTACGGCTGTGGGGCTTGCAGCGGGTTGAACTCCTGTGCATACAGCCGCATCTCTCCGACAAGCGGCTGTATGCTGCCTGTGTGGCCGGTAACTTGCTAGCGGAAGTACAGGAGGGCGCGGTTCGTGGGTAGCGATTATGTCAGTTCTACAGGAGCATCGCACGCAAATATGGACGTTCAGGACTTCGGCTTTACACGCGACGAAACGTACTCTCAGCAAGTCGAGCAATATCTCAACCCGCTGCCGCGCTCGGTGGTCCGCCCCGGCGAGGTGGAACTGCTAGATGGCGAATGGCGCTTCGAGTTGGACCCGGAGGACCGGGGCCTGAGAGAAGAGTGGTTCAAGGGGCACGCGTACAGGCGCACGGCGAACTGGCCCTCTACCATTGAAGACTACATGGCTAAGGCCGCCGAGCAGGTCAGGATCACCGGGCCGCTCACCCAGTACACACCCGAAAATGTAGTCGCCTGGTACGAGCGCGACTTCAGCATTCCCGCGCCGTGGCTCAGTGACCCCGAGCGCATTGTGCAACTCACCTTCGGGGCGTGCGGCTACGAGACGCGTGTTTGGTTGAACGGGGTGCAACTGAGCACGGTAGAGGGCGAGCCGGTGCACTACGGCGAGTACACGTCCTTCAGCTACGAGTTGCCACCTGAGCTATTGCGCCCCATAAACCGCCTCACCGTGCGCACCGCCGACACGATGGACGCTGAGATTACGCGGGGCAAGCAGGAGTCGCGGGTCTACAAGCGGGGCGGCATTTGGTACCAGACGATCAGCGGCCCCGTGCGCAGCGTGTGGATCGAGCCGGTGATGCTCAACAGGCTGCGCTCGCGCCTTGAGGTAATCAGCAGCATCGAGGACCGGCTGGTGGAGTTCGTCCTCACTACGCGCACCGCGACGCCGGGCACCTACAACCTGCGCCTGGTGGTCACTTCTCGTGAGGAAGCCATGTCCCCGGTCGTGTCCGAGTTTCAGTTGGAGCTGGCAAAGGGTGTGAAGCGGCAGCGGCTGGTGATGCACCTGCCGGACGCCCGGCTGTGGTCGCCGGACGAGCCGAACCTGTACCAGCTTACGGCACAGCTTACGACCCCAGGAGGAGACATATCCCAAATAGCTACACACTTCGGCCTGCGCAGGATAGAGGCCCGAGGACGACACATCTACCTTAATAACCGTCAGACCTACCTGGACGGAATCCTCTACCAGCCGGGCACGTCCACCTACGAGCAGATCGCCAGCCACATGCACGCGATGAAAGCCCTCGGCTGCAACCTGGTGCGCGTGCATATCGCAGGCATCGACCCGCGTATCTACGACCTGGCAGACGAGGTAGGCGTGCTGCTGTGGGTGGAGGTACCCAGCCCTCACGTCTCCACGCAACGCAGCCGCGATAATCACTGGGCCGAGCTAATGCGGATGCTCCCCATCATCTGCTCGCACCCCTCGGTGGTGATCCTCTCGCTGTACAACGAGGACTGGGGCGTGCAGGACATCCAGTTCAACGCCCTCACCCGCGAGTATATAGCGCGGACCTGGGCTTATCTGCGTGTCAATTACCCGCAGCTGCTGGTGGTGGACAACGACGGCTGGCGGCACGTCTCGACCGAGGGCAGGGTGGAGTCGCACCTGCTGACGGCGCACATCTACAGGCAAGAGCTTGGCGAGTGGCAGGAGTGGCTCGACCGCCTGGTCGCTGGAGAAAACGAGGGCGTGGCCCCGCAGCCGCTGGTGGTGGGCGACCCCTTCTTCTATCGCGGACAGTTACCGCTGGTGGTCAGCGAATGGGGTGGTTTCGGCTTCTCGGAGTACGGCGGTGCTGAGGAGATGTCGGAGCGCATCGCTCAAATAGAGGCCTACAAGCACGAACTGCGGCAGCGCCCCATTGCCGGGGACGTGTACACCCAGGCCACCAGCATCGAGCAGGAGGTCAATGGCCTGGTGGACCCCGCGACGGGCGAATTACTGGTGCCGGAGGGGCTGCTATATTCAGCCCCTTCGCCTACAGAGGACAGTACAGGCTTCAAGTAACAGGTAGCGCAATAATCCGGCAGTAGCAGCCGCCAGTTCGGAGCAACCGAATACTAGACTCGTCTGACCGTGACTAGCAGGTCGCTCAGGTTCGCTATCCCTCCGAACTCGCCTCGAATCTCCACGACTTTTACCACGTCCATGCGGTCGGCGCCGCTCAGTGGGGGTAGTTGCCTTATAGCGTCTCTAAACGCTTCCTCTAAGGAGAAGTTGCGCGAGCGCCCGGTCGCTTGCGGCTTTCGGCCTCTACGTGTAGTGCTGCTCTGGCTCTCACTCGCTTGTTCGTTCTGATCGTCCATTGTGCAGACCTCCTCTATGATTGTCGTGTCATGCTTCCATCTCACTCATCAGACGCAAATACGGGCAATAGCTACGTGGCTCTGTCGAGTAGCACGCATGATACAGCGCGCTCTACTGTGCGTCAAGACCTGATGTCACTATTGCTCCACTATAGCTGGTACACCTCTAGATAACTTTGGCCCTCAGGGACGGAACGGACCCGTACTTTGACCATTTTTCGTAGGGACGTATTGCGAACAGGCCCAATTGAAGTGACACTCTCGTACGAAATTAGTGGTGGCAGTATTTCCACACTATGCACATGCGGCGGGCCGTTGACTCCCCGATTCTCATCCTATATAATGCTCGGCTATCAGGGGCAGATAGAACGCCCTGTCGCTGTAGAGGGGTACCAGGGGCGCTCGCACGATGAGGTGATGCCGAAGGGATTGGCCCTGTAGCATAGCGCCTATTTGCCCGTTCCCGGCACTGCCACAATTGACGTGGGTAAGCGGCAGGGAGCCTTGCCGTTGGCAGCCCCGGCACGAAAGGAGGGTGCGAAAATCGGCGGGGAACAATACTCAATCGGATTCCGGTGAGGCGCAGTGGCCGGAGCTGCACGGGAATGGGAGTTGTCGAGGCGCATAAGGAGGAGGGCGCGGATGTCAGCTATAGAAACAAGCGCAGGCCCGGTAGCCAAAGAGAGGGGTATAGCGCGCTACTTTGAACTGGGAAGATACAACGTCACTATTGGCAGCGAAATCATGGCCGGGGTAACCACCTTCCTGGTCATGGCCTACATCGCATTCGTGAACCCCGGTATTTTGACGACGGTGCCCGATTCGACGGGGTTCAGGCTCGATTTCGCGGCCACTGTCACGGCTACCTGCTGGGTGGCTAGCTTCCTTTGCATCCTGATGGGCGTGTTTGCCCGCAGGCCTTTCGCGATGGCCCCTGGCATGGGCCTCAACGCGGTGGTCACTTTCCAGTTTGTGGCCGCACAGGGGCTTACGTGGTCGCAGGCGTTCGGCATCGTGGTGCTCGAAGGCATCATCATCACGCTGCTCGTGCTGACCAAGTTCCGCCAGGCGATACTAGACGCCGTGCCGATGGACCTCAAGCGGGCTATCGCCGCCGGTATCGGCCTTTTCATCCTCTACATCGGCCTCAACCAGGGCGGGTTCGTGGCGGGCAACCCGGTCTATGCGTCGGACCCCACGGCACCCCCGGTGCAACTCGGCAACTTCGGCACGCAGACTATACTCGTGTCGGTGTTTGGCGTCCTCCTGACCGCCTGGCTGCACGCGCGTAAGAACAGGGCGGCCATCCTGGTGGGCATACTCGGGGCGACGGCCTTCGCCATCGTCCTCAACTACCTGAATATGGCGATGGGCAATGGCGCGCTCTACACGAACAACATAGCTCAACTGCCGGGCATGCCGGTAGCCGTGCCCACGATGCCCCACTTCTTCGGCCTCGATTTGAGCGCCTTTACCACGCGAGGTCCGATCACGAGCAGCCTCGACACCTTCTCGATCATGTTGAGTGACTTCTTCGACACGATGGGCACCTTCGTCGGGATAGCCCTGCTGGCCGGGTTCCTCACCAAGGACGGCAAGCTGCCCGACGTGCAGAAGCCCCTACTGGTCGACTCGGTTGGCCCGGTGGTGGGCGGGGCGTTCGGGGCCAGCAGCGCCACGACCTACATCGAATCGGGCGCGGGCGTGTCGGCGGGCGGGCGCACCGGGCTAGTTGCCATAACGGTGGGCGTGCTGTTCCTGCTGGTGCCGTTTCTCACGCCGGTCATCGGTGTCGTGCCCCCGCAGGCCACCGCGGCTGCGCTCATCATGGTCGGCTTCTTCATGCTGCAAACGCTGAGAGACGTCGATTGGGCCAACTTCCGCGAGGCTTTCCCGGTGCTCATCACCATGATAACCATGCCGCTCACCTACAGCATCACCAACGGCATCGGCTTCGGCTTCATCCTCTTCGTCCTCATGTCGCTCTTCACCGGCGCTGCCCGCAAAGTGCACTGGCTCATGTACCTGTGCGCGGCGGCCTTCCTCCTCTATTTCCTCTCCGTGCCCCTGCGTCACTGGCTCGGCGTAAGTTAAGAGACGGAAACGCAAAGACGCAAAGAACGCAAAGAACGCGCAAAGAGTACGGAGGGTTTAGGCAGTACGAAAAGGAGCAGGGTACGACACTATGTACCCTGCTCCTTTTTGTATTGAACACAATAACCTTTAATCTTTGCGCGTTCTTTGCGTTCTTTGCGTCTTTGCGTTTCCGTCCCTTTCATTCGATCCTATGCATGCTACCTGTTTGGGTGGTTGAAAGTAACGGCTGCTAAGTGTAGAGTGGAGGTTGGAGGTAGGTCTTAGATGGAAGGGTTCAGCGGGGAAGGGTTCGCGATTATCCTGGCGCTCATCGGCGTGGTTATTATGATCGCGGCGCTTATATCGGGATTGATAGAGCGCAGCAATCTGCCGCAGGTGGCCGTGTTCCTGGCGCTGGGGGCGGTGCTTGGCCCTCCAGGGTTGGGCATAGTGAATATTACCCTCGACTCGCCGGTGCTTCGGGTGGTGGCTACTCTCAGCCTGACGCTGGTGCTCTTCACCGACGCGCTGAGCTTGAACATCAGGGAAGTGCGCAAGCAACTCGGCCTCACGCTACTGGTGCTTGGGCCGGGCACGTTGCTCTCGGCTACGTTGATAGCGGCTGCCGGTTGGTGGCTGCTGGGTCTGCCGCTCGCGGGGGCTGTGGTGGTGGGCGCGGCCCTGGCTTCCACCGACCCGGTGCTGCTGCGGGGCTTCCTCCGGCGGCGCGACATCCCCTCGACGGCACGCCAGGCCCTGCGCCTCGAAAGCGGCCTCAACGACGTGGTGCTGCTGCCCATCGTGCTGGTGGCTATGACCTTCCTGGGGAACGCGGACGGCTCCGGCAGCACGGCGGAACACACCGACTGGGCGCGGTTAGCCATCGATCTCCTGCTGTTGGGCCCGGGCGCGGGCGTGCTGATTGGCCTACTGGCCGTAGCTACCCTCGACCTCGTGCGCCGCAGGATAGGCATTCGCCGGGACTACGAGTCGCTCTACTCGTTGGGGGTGGCCTTCGCGGCTTTCGCGGCGGCGGAGGCGGTGCACGGCAGTGGCTTCCTGGCGGCGTTCGCGGCGGGCCTCACAATCGCGGCGCTCGACGTTGAATTGTGCGACTGCTTCCTCGAATACGGCGAGACCACCGCTGAGATGGCCCTGCTGTTCACCTTCGTGCTGTTCGGTAGCTCCCTCATCTGGAGCGCCTTTACCGTGTGGAGCCTGGCTGCGGCGGTCTTCGCGGTGCTGGTGCTGGTAGTGCGCCCGCTCGCCTTTTCGCTGGCGCTGGCCCGCACCCGCCTCCCTGGGTACGACAAGGTGCTGATCTCCTGGTTCGGTCCGCGCGGCCTCAGTACGTTGCTGCTGGTGCTGCTGCCGGTGTTCGCCGGGGTGGAGGGTGGCGCGCAGATGTTCGCTATCTGCTCGCTGGTGGTGCTGCTGTCGGTGGTGGTACACGGCGGCACGCTCATGCTGGTGGGGAAGGGCAGGCGTGGCGGCAGCGCTTCACAGGGTAGCACCACCCCCTCAGCCGTGGGTGAAGTGGTCCCACTCTCTCGCATAGCAGGTCCTGCCGCTGCAGATACCATAGGCCCAGACGGCATTGCAGGCGATGGAGTGGTGGGCAGCCTGGTGCCGCCCGACGGACGCGCGGATGGCATAGTTGATGGCGCACAACCTCCTGAGGAGGATTCAGAGGCTGAAGAGCAGGACCGCATCAGCGTGGCGCAGTTACGAATGCTGCAACAGGAGAGCCAGCCCGTAGTTGTAGTGGACGCCCGCACGGAGCGTACCTTCGACGGCAGCGAGCTACAGGCACCTGGGGCCGTCCGTATCTTACCGGGAGCGGGAGGCACCGCCCCAGGTAGCATTGTAGACCAGGCCATGCAATCGGGCATACCGCGCGGGGCCTGGGTGGCCGTCTTCTGTGCCTGAAGGAACGAAGCAACGAGCGCCCGTGTGGTGCGAGAGCTACAACGAGCCGGCTGGACCAGGGCGCGCGCCCTGACCGGAGGGTGGGAGGCGTGGCAGGCGGCAGGGCTTCCGGTGGAGGCTAAGGTCGCTGCCTGAGGCAAAGAAAAAGGTCCGCTCGCCGCAGGCCAGGGATAGCCAAACATTTCACGGCGAGGAGACCTGCACAAAAGGTAGCACAGCCGCACCGGACCGCGCCGAGTTATCCACCGTGCTGGCACGCGATACGCCGTTCACTCTCGCCCTTTCCAATGCCGAACGTCCGGGACCAAGCCCCACCTTGTCATTCTGAGCGTAGCGAAGACTCTCGTCCTCCACCACCCCAGCGCCACCCCCCCCAAGCACCCAAAGCCCCTACTTTGTCATTTCGAACGTAGTGAGAAATCTCGTCCCTCAGTACCTTAATACCACCTGTCGGAGCGCGATACGCTCCGACAGAAAAGGGTAACATTGTGCATAGGGACGAGATTTCTCACTTCGTTCGAAGTGACAAAGTAGGGGCCTGGTTCCGTCCCTTCAACAGAGGGGCTACCGGCAGGGGAGTGATACTCCGCTCCTCTAGAACTTAACGGTCTTGGACGGCGGCAAGCTCCTTGTGGTCGCGCATGGCGGCTTCGAGGCTGGGCAGCGGTACCGTGGGTTGGGGTGCCGGGTAGTCGAGCAGCGGTGGGTCGGTGGTTGGGGTGGTGGGAAGCGGCACTGGCACGTATTGCTGGTCCCAGGCATCGCGGTCTGCATCGGTGACGATGTCCTCTTCCGCAGCCTCGGCTCGCGTCTCCGTAGCGGGTGCGAGCCTGGCCTTCTGGGGTATGCGTTGGGCGACCAGGATCATCCCGGCCAGCAGCGCCAGCCAGAAGAGGCTCGTCCAACTGAAAAGCTCGCGGCTCACGTGCTGGAACAGGCCCTGCAAGGAAGCCAGCAAGGTGGTCCGCTCTACCGGCGGGGCTACGGTTGCGACCACCGGCACCACGACGCCGCTGCCCTGCGGCTGCTGCCCCGTCTGGTTGGCGACCTCGCCCTGCACCAGCCTAACCACCAGGCTGTCGAGGTTCTGTACCGTAAAGTCGGACGGAACGTCGTGCGTGGTGGACGGCCCCGGCTCGCCCGATACGCCATTCTCGTAGGTCAGGAAGACGAACTGACCCATTGTGAACTGGGCGAGCTGACGGAAGACATATTCTCCCACGCTGTCGAGATTGCTCGCCCCGATGGGGAAGATCTTGATGCCCTTGGCGACGGCCTGGCGCAGCAGGTCGGGGTATGCGTGGTCGTTGGGGTAGTCGATGTGGGGTGGAGCATCGCCCACCAGCACAATCACTGTC
>JALZHI010000223.1 GCA_030913985.1 Chloroflexota bacterium
GGTTTCAACAGCATCCATACTCACCTTCTTGAGATCCTTCGCTGCGCTCAGGATGACAGGGTGGGGCTTGGTCCCACAAATCGTGATGCAGGTGCCAGCCGTGGCTTCTCCCCCGAACCCTCAACTATTCTCCGCGTAATCTCTGCGCTCTCTGCGTCTCTGCGGTGCAATTCTTTGTTACTCCTGGTGAGGTGTTGGTTCCCCATCCCACAGCATAATGTTTATGCCATTTTTATGCAGCTAGCCAGGTTGCTCGTTGGGTGGCGTGTTACAATGAGGGGCTATGTTCAGGAATGGCTATTTTGGCAAGCGCATGGGGATTGCTATAGCGGGGGTGGTGCTCTCC
This sequence comes from Chloroflexota bacterium, assembly GCA_030913985.1. GTDB lineage: Bacteria > Chloroflexota > Chloroflexia > QHBQ01 > JADMIH01 > JADMIH01. The sequence goes on from JALZHI010000223.1 coordinate 347, forward strand.
GGCCTGTTGGCGGCTTGTTCGGGGCCTTCTGTGCCTATACCGCCCACGCCTACGGCCAATCCCTCGGCCGACCCTGTGGTGTCGAACCACCACCACGGTGAGGGTGGGGGTGGCGGGGGGCTGCGGCTCATCACGAAGTATGGTGGCCCCATCGACGTGAGCGTGGAAGAGCAGCCGTCTCAGCCCCAGCCGTCTCAGCCCTTTACAATTACTTACACGCTGAAGGACGGGCAGGGTAATCCGGTGGAGGAGCCTGGGCTGCGACTCACCCACGAACGCCTCATGCACCTGATCCTGGTGAGCCAGGACCTGACACACTTCCAGCATATCCACCCGCTGCCGGAGGGTGAAGGTCGCTACAGCGTGGCGAGCGCGGTGCCCGGTGCCGGTAAGTACCTGCTCTTCAACGAGTTCGTTACGGGGGCGGGTGTGACCCAGATAGAGCGGGATCCGCTCGACACCACCGGCTCGTCGCCCGACGCGCAGGCCCAACTCACCCCCGACCTCGGCGGCACGCAACAGGTGGGCGAGCTGGAGACGGTGCTGACCGCCGTTTCGCCCAGGGTGCGCCGCCGCATCCCGGTGACGTTCAACCTGGACGTGACGCGAGGCGGCCAGCCGGTGACCGAGCTTGAGCCGTACCTGGCGGCCCCCTGCCACATCGTGATTATCAGCGCCGACACCCGCCAGTTCGCCCACACCCACGGCGACGTGCCGGGCGGCCCCATGTCGGGCGACATGAGCGGCATGGACATGAGCCAGATGGACGGCATGCCGGTGCCCGACCGCTTCGGCCCCCGCCTCCAGTTCACCCACACCTTCATGCAGCAGGGCGTCTACCGCATCTGGTTCCAGTTCGGCTACAAAGGCGAGGTGCAGACTGTCGCCTACAACGTGCGGGTGGACAAATAGCACCCGTTGTACCCGCATCCGGCATGGGCAAGTCATGACAGACTGCCATAACGGCACCGCGAAGCATGCCCCGAGCTATCCAAATTCGCAATTCGAAATTCCAAATTCCAAATCCGCACCCCGCCCCTTGTGCTATACTTTCGCATGGATTCGCCTGCCGATAATCTCGCGCTTTACTATCACCCGGCTTTCCTGCTGCACGATACCGGATACCACCTGGAGTCGCCGGGACGGTTGCAAGCTATACTCACGGCGTTGGCTGCGTATGGGATAGGGGAAAGCAGTCTGCTCAGGCCGGAGCAGGTGGACCTCGACCTGCTGGGGCAGGTGCACGACCCGCGCTATATCCGCATCATCGAACAGGTGGCTAACTCGGGCGGCGGCATGTGGGACCTCGATACGGTGATATCCGAGCGGTCTTACGAGGCGGTCCTACTCGGGGCGGGTGCGGCGTGCGCGGCGGTGGACAGCGCCATGCGCGGCGCGCGGGTGCCGTTCGCGCTCGTCAGGCCGCCGGGACACCACGCGCTCTACCGCTCGGCTATGGGCTTCTGCCTGTTCAACAACGTGGCGGTGGCCGCCCAGCACGCCATACGCAACTACGGGCTGGAGCGCGTGCTTATTGTGGACTGGGACGTGCACCACGGCAACGGCACTCAGGACTACTTTTACCCCCGCTCCGACGTGCTTTTCTTCAGCACCCACCAGCATCCCTTCTACCCCGGCACCGGCGCTTTAAAAGAAACCGGCACGGGCGAGGGCACAGGCTACACCGTCAACGTACCGTTGCAAGCGGGCGTAGGCGATGCGGGCTACATGCAAGTGTTCGAGCAGGTGCTGGTGCCGGTGGCCCGCCGCTACCGCCCGCAGCTTATCCTTATATCGGCGGGCTACGACGCTCACATAGGCGACCCTCTAGGCGGAATGTCGGTGACCACGGCAGGCTTTTCGGAGCTAGCCCGCCTCCTGCGCCAACTGAGCGACGAGATAGAGGAGTGCGGCGGCAGACTGGCAGCCATCCTTGAGGGCGGCTATAATACTGAAGCCCTGGCCCAATCAGTGATTGCCACCATAGCCGCCCTGCAAGCTCCACCCGGCCAACTCGCGCCAGGCGACACCGCCGAACCTCAAGAGCAACACGCACGCAGGCGCGGCCCGGATGTCACCAGGGTAATAGAACAAGTAAAACTGATACATCGACTCTGAAACGTGAAACGTGAAACGGCTTGCTATTGCTGGTGCGTGAATTCGAGTCTGGTTACCTGGGAGCACCCAAAGCCCCACCCTGTCATCCTGAGCGTAGCGAAGGATCAGGTGGGTATGCGAGAGTCCTCAACATTGGGGATGCTGGTGGTAATAGGAACCATGTACTGCAACAGGGAGAGTCAAGAACGGGCAACTGATCCTTCGCTACGCTCAGGATGACAGGGGGTAGAGTCTCGCGTAGAGCGAAACCATCTCACATTCACGTACCACCCTACTATAACCCCATCACGTTTCACGTTTCACGTTTCACGTTTTAGAACCAGGAGTGACGCACAGTGGATATGCTCAGATCGGCGCGGGATGAAGACCAGCGCAAGCGAGACGAGGCCCAGTTCTACACCATACAGCAGCAGTTGGACGAACTGCGGCGGCAGCTAAGGGAAAACCTGGCCCGCCAGCAGTGGTTCGAGGAGCTGTACAAGCAGAACGAGGGCAAGGTGAGCCAGTTGCAACTCGCCCAGGACCGCCTCACCCAAGACGTGGCCCAGGCCCTGCACGCCCGCCAGATAGACGAGGGACGCACCAAGGCGCAGGTTGCCGAGCTTGCCACCCGCATCGAGGCTCCCGACAAGCAGATCCGCGACCTGCGTTCCCAGATTGGCGAGCTTGCCGAGGCGCGCAAGACTGACCGCGACAAAGAGGCCGGGGTGCAGCGCCAGATAGACGACATGCACCGCCAGATACGCGAAGTCAACTCCCACATCTCCCAGGCCGCCGAAGCCTACAAGCACCTTACTGACGTAGTGCATGAGCTTGAGGCCACCATCGCAGAGGTGCGTAAGGAAGCGTTGCATATCGGTGAGTTGCAGCGCATCGAGGAGCAGCGCCTGCGCCGCCAGGGTGTCGAGCTGCAAGAGATGTTCGAGTCGCTCCGGCAGCAATTCGGGGAGATAGCCGCCCGGTCCCAGAGGGTGGACGACGTGCGCAAGCAGCTTGGCGAGCGCATAGAGAAGATAGAGGCGCAGCTAGAGCCTATCCACGAGGTCGAGGAGACGCTGACCGACGACCTCCAGAGGATAGAGACTATGGCTAACGAGCAGTACATCGCCCAGCAGGAGCGGCTGGAGGTGGTGCGCTTGCAGCTTGAGTCGCAGGTGGGCGAAATTCGCCAGCTTACCGACCAGCGTACCGACCGCACCATGAGCCGCTTCAACCAGCTTGAGGAGCGGGTGCGTTCTATCGACTCGGCGTTGAGCGAGCTGCCCAGCCGCTTCGAGGCTCTGGAGCGCCGCGACGAGATGATCGGTTCGGAGGCCGACACGATTGAGGAGTGGCTGGTGATGCGCCAGTTGTCTGCGCTCGAAGGCATCCTGGATGACGTACGCAAGCGCCGCACGGACCGAGCAGGCACAATCAGCACCGGCCAGTTCAACAGGCCCGCTCCCCAACCCGAGACCCCCGGCTCCGTCTACAACCCTTCCGGCCTCCTCCGCAGCGTCCGCGACGCCAAGCCCCCGCGCAAAGGCAGCGAAGACGAATACGAGAGTGATGAGGAGTAGGTGAGTG
>JALZHI010000078.1 GCA_030913985.1 Chloroflexota bacterium
ACCAGCATATCGCCAACCTCGAGTCCCGCCTCACCAACGAGCTACGCACCAAGGACGAGCACATACTCTACCTTGAGAAGCTCCTTCAAGGTATAGAGCAAGGCCGCGTGCTCCGCCTCACCCGCCGCGTGTCCCGCCTGCTGGGAAAATGATGGGGAATTTGGAAATTGGAATTTCGAATTGCGAATTTGATCCGGTTCCTAATAAATTCGCAATTCGAAATTCCAATTTCCAAATCCCGTCATGGCTCAATACAAGTCCCAAGGTAGAATAGACAAAGTCGTGCCCGGCTCTCCGGCCTCGCGCGTGGGCATCGTGCCGGGCGACAGGCTGCTCGCTATCAACGGCGTGCCCGTCAATGACGTGGTGGGCTACCAGTTTCACCAGGTGAACGAACGCCTGGCCGTCCAAGTTGAGCGTGCAGGCGCACCCGCCCCGCTCACCTTCAGCATCCGCAAGCCCGAACAGCAGGACCTTGGCCTCGAATTCGTGGACCCCACCTTCGACGGCATCAAGCGTTGCAACAACCACTGCCCCTTCTGCTTCGTGGACCAGAACGCCCCCGGCCTGCGCCGCTCCCTCGACATCAAGGACGACGACTTCCGCTACTCCTTCCTCTACGGCGGCTTCATCACGCTCACCAACCTCAAGGAGCAAGACTGGCAGCGCGTGGCGGAGGAGGGGCTATCGCCCCTCTACGTCTCCGTCCACGCCACCGAACCCGAAATGCGCCGCCAGCTACTCGGCAACCCACGCGCGCCCGAAATCGTCCCGCAGCTCCAGCGGCTCGGCGACCTCGGCATCAAGGTCCACACCCAGCTTGTGCTCTGCCCCGGCCTCAACGACGGCCCCCAGCTAGACCGCTCCATCAGCGACCTCGCCGCCCTCTATCCGCACGTCCAGACCGTCGGCATCGTCCCGGTGGGTCTCACCAAATTCCGCCGCAACAACCACTACCAGATCAAGATACCCCTGCGCCCCTACACGCCCGCGGAAGCCGAAGCCGTGCTCCAGCAGGTCGAGACCTGGCAACGCAAGCTCCACCGCGAGCTAGGCACCAACTTCGCCTTCGCCTCCGACGAGTGGTACATCATGACCGGCCGCGAAGTCCCGCACGCCCGCCATTACGAAGAGTACCCCCAGTTAGAAAACGGCATCGGCATGGTCCGCCAGCTAACCGACGAGTCCCGCCGCACCGCCCGCAAGCTCCCCCAGGCCCTCGACCGCCCCGTCCGCGCCATCGTAGCCTGCGGCGAAATGCCCGCCCGCGCCCTCGACCAGGCCCTGGCCCCCCTCCGCGCCATCCAAAACCTCGACCTCCACCTCCTCCCCATCAAAAACACCACCCTCGAGGGCAACGTAAGCTGCTCCGGCCTCCTCTTCGGCCAGGAAGTCGCAAGAGAATTGGGAATTAGGATTTCGGATTTCGGATTTACAGACAATTCAACAAATCCCCAATCAAATCCGAAATCCGAAATCCGAAATCCCCAATCCACCCTCGTTTTTCTCCCCCGCCGCATGTTCGACTTCCAGGGCATCCGCACCCTCGATGAGTGGCGCATCGAGAACTTCCAGGAGCAGCTAGGCGTGCCCTGCATCAAAGCCGAGTGGACCCACCAAATCTGGGACACCATCCAAAAAGCCGCCCGTGGTGAAGAATGCTGGTCCCACACCGAAGAACCCCTCGCCCTCACGGCACTGGGATAAAGACGCTGAAACCGCAAAGGCGCAAAGAGCGCAAAGGACAGCTAAGCGGATAAAGGTTTGGTGGTCCAAAAAGGAGCAGGGTACGACATCACGTACCCTGCTCCTTTTCGTTTAGAACACTACTCTAACCTCAGTGTCCTTTGCGCTCTTTGCGCCTTTGCGGTTTCATCGTATAACTATTGCTGTTGCACAGGTGTCCCGCAGTCCGCACAGAACTTCTTTCCCGCCGCCACCTGCGCCCCGCAGTTCGAGCACGTCACGCTCTGCGCCACGGGCTGCGTCATCTGCGAGCCGCACTCGTCGCAGAACTTCTTCCCCGCCAACGCCTGGTTGCCGCACTTCGGGCACGTAGCCAGGCTGGCCTTCGCCTTCTCCTGCGCCTCGGCCATCTGCTCGCCCGCCTGCCTGAACGCGTCCGTCACCCCGAATATGCTCGCCACGCCCTTCACAAACCCCGCCGCCTGAGCCGCCTGCGCCTCCGCGATCTCCTGCTTGCGCGGCGTATCGTCGTTGCAATAACCCGACTGCATATCGAAGTCCGATATACACACCACCTGCTGGCACGTCGGGCACTCCCTGAAATACTGCTGCACCTGCCCCCACGCCCCGTTAAGCTCCTGCTGCGACATATCGGTCCGGTAGCGGTCCTGCTCCATATTGTCCGCAATCGCGCTGCCGACCAGCGGCACGTTGCGCAACAGCCCCCCGAACGCGCTCTTAGCCACGTCCTGCTTCACCGTGTTCGCCACGTTAGGCTGGCTCCGGTACTCCCTGTTGCACTTATCGCAATAAAAGATAGCATAAGGCCCCATGCCGTCATTGCTCACGTTATATCGAGGCATGCGCATACCACTAACCCTCCTATCCAACAACCAGACAACACCACAACCCGGCCCTACATCACACGCCCGGCCAGGCCACTACGCCGTCTAGTATAAATTCCCTCGCGTCTCATCGTCAATAGCACATTTGCCATCGCGGCTGCCTATTGTTCAAGTCACCAACTACCATTGACAGTACAGCCGCTTTCGCCTTATATATGTACCACCAGCCCACCTCATCCACCGGAAAGGTTACGCTATGCCAGCCCCGCCTCAGGTCCAGGAGCTTGTCACTGCCTTCAAAGAACAACTCGCGGAGTACAAGAACCGCAACTACGACGAGTACACCACCCGCGACCACTTCATCAACCCCCTATTCGTCGCCCTGGGTTGGGACGTGCATAACGGCGGCAAGCTCCCCGAACACGAGCGCGAGGTCTACTTCGAGGACCGCATACGCCGTGAGGACGTGCGGGAAGATGCCATCTCCACCATCGTAGGCAAGAAGCCCGACTACTCCTTCCGCATCAACAAGCGCCGCATGTTCTACGTCGAGGCCAAGAAGCCTGCTGAAGACCTCGCCCGCAACAAGGCCCACGCCTATCAGGTCCGCGCCTATGGCTGGAACGCCAACCTCCCCGTCAGCGTCCTCACCGACTTCGAGGAGTTCATTGTCTACGACTGCCGCATCCCCCCTGCCGTGGGCGACGACCCCCGCACTGGCCTGGTCCCCGGCATGGCCTTCACCTACGAGCAGTACCTGGACGAGTGGGACAAAATAGCCGCCCTCTTATCCCGCGACTCTGTCCTGTCAGGCTCCCTCGACACCTTCCGCGAGGCCGTCAAACCGACCCGTGGCGCGCAGACCGTGGATGCCGCTTTCCTCCGCGACATCTCCCTCTGGCGCGAGGCCCTGGCACGCGACATCAACCGCCGCAACCCTCATCTTTCCCAGGACGACCTCAACTACGCCGTCCAGATGACCATCAACCGCATCATCTTCCTCCGTATCTGCGAGGACCGGGGAATCGAGCGCCCCGAGACCCTCAAAGGTGCGCTGGTACGCTCCCGCGTGGGCGAAGTCGGCCAGGAGGCCCAGGTGCTCAAAGGCACCGTCTATCCCGCCCTCGTCCGCATGTTCCGCCGAGCCGACGACGTGTACAACTCCGGCCTCTTCCACTTCAACAAGAACGACCACCTTGCCGAGCACTACGACGATTTCACTCCCAACCTCGATGTGGGCGACGAAGTGCTGGCCGAAATCGTCAACCACCTTTACTATCCCTACCCCTACAAGTTCGACGTGATCCCCGTCGAAATACTCGGCCAGGTCTACGAGCAGTTCCTGGGCAAGGTGATCGTCAAACAACCCGGCGGCGACGTGGACGTGGACTACAAGCCCGAAGTCCGCAAGGCGGGCGGCGTCTACTACACCCCTACCTACATAGTGGACTACATTGTGGAGCACACCGTCGGCAAGCTGGTGGAAGGCAAGACCCCCGAACAGGTCTCCGAACTGCGCGTGCTCGATCCCGCCTGCGGCTCCGGCTCCTTGCTCGTCGGGGCCTACCAGCACCTCCTCGACTGGCACCTGCGCTACTACACCCGCGACCCCGAAGAAGCCGCCCGTCTTGCCAACAAGCGCAAGGACAGGCCCATAGAGAAACTCCCCTCCAACGCGGGCGAGATGCAACAGGGCGGCCCCGGCTACAGGCTCACCATCACCGAGCGCAAGCGCATCCTACGCAACAACATCTACGGCGTGGACATAGACCCCCAGGCGGTCGAAGTTACCAAGCTCTCCCTGCTCCTCAAAGTGGTCGAAGGCGAGCAGGAGCGCCAGGAGCAGCTACGCCTCGACCTCGAAGAACGCGAGCGCATCCTCCCCGATCTCGGCAACAACATCAAGTGGGGCAACTCCCTCATTGGCCCCGACTTCTACACAGGCACCATGTTTGACGATGCCGAGATGCGCCGCGTCAACGCCTTTGACTGGCACCTTGAGTTTTCAGACATCCTGGGGCGGGGTGGATTTGATGCAGTGATTGGCAATCCGCCCTGGCTAATGGCTGGCTATTACGTTGAGGATGGCTTGGAATATCTGCGCCGTGGCTACTTGACTGCCGAAGGTAAATTTGATCTTTACTACTTGTTCATTGAGAAAGCTGCACATCTACTTTCTTCCACTGGTGTGTTTGGGATGATCGTTCCTAATAAGTTCTTTCATACGGGTGCAGCACGGCAACTTCGGCAATTACTTGCAAAACCGCGCTGGGTCGATAAAATAGTAGACTTCGGTGACGCGCAAATATTCAAGGGTGCCACAAACTACTCCTGCATACTGTTGTTCCAAAAGAAGGCTACACCAGTCGTGAACTACAGCAAAGCGGCAGTAGGGTTTAGAGTTACTGATGAATTTTCTTTACCATGGAGTCTCTTCAGTGACAAGCCTTGGTACTTTGAGGCAACAAGTACACGCAGTCTATTCGAAAAGATCGAGGCGAAGGGAGTCCCACTTGAAACGCTTGTAACGCGCTTTGGGACAGGTGTTCAAAGTGGTGCAGACAAATTATTAATGATTGAACCTTCGTCGCGCGAGCACCAATCCCTAGAGACTGAACTGTTGCGGCCTATGCTGAGGGGCCGCGATGTGCGAAGATATACCATCTCTGCTGAACCAAAGCTTCTCGTGTTCCCCTATAGAACAGTGAACAATGAGTTTGTCATATTGAATGAGCATGAACTCGAACTTTATCCGCAGATTTTTGCTCTATTGAGTGAGAATCGTGCTGCCTTGGCACAAAGAGTCTGGTTCGGTAAGAACGCGGAGGAACTCTCAGGCAAGTGGTACGGCTTGGTGTATCTGGACTCCTATACCGCCTTTGCTGCACCCCACATCCTGACTCCTTCACTCAGCAATAGGTCTAACTTTGCGCTTGGTACTGGTGATCTATTCGCAACAGGGACGGCAGGCGTAACCTCTATAATCCCCGGTGAGGCCATGCGGGAGGATATTAAATATCTTCTAGGTGTTCTTAATTCCTCACTCATTAGCACCTATGCAACTAAGCATAGCCCCATTTTCTCAGGTGGCTACCACAAGTTCAGTGCCCCTTATCTGAGAAAGCTCCCTATCCGCACCATCGACTTCTCCAACCCCACCGACAAAGCCCACCACGACCGCATGGTGCAGCTAGTAGACCGCATGCTAGCCCTCCACAAAGCCCTCGCCTCCACCAACAACCCCAACACCAAAGCCACCTACCAGCGCGACATCGAAGCCACCGACCGCGCCATTGACGACCTCGTATACACCCTCTACGGCCTCACCGAAGAAGAGCGCAAGATCGTGGAAGGTACCGCTTAGTCCCCTACGCTGCGCCATCCTCTCCCAGGCTTGGCGGTAATATTGTTGACAACTCCGTCCACGTACGCTATACTTACCCCACGCAGCAGGGCTACCCTATAAGGTAGCCCCGCCCGTCATTGTACCCAACGTCACAACGAAAGGAACCCCGTCCCATGTCCCGCGCCTATATCAAGCGTCTCTTTAGCGTGCTCGCCGTCTTCATCGTCCTGGCCCTGCCCGTTGCCCCTGCGCAGCCCGCGGCCGCCCACACCCTCTCCCACACCCTATCCACCAGCCACGCCATCGTCGCCCAGGCCCAGCCCAAAGCTCAGGCCGCCTCCACCATCACCAAACACCCCGGCTCCGTCCGCCGCAACAGCAACGCCACCGCCACCGTCAAGACCGCCCCCAACGGCACCTGCACCCTCACCGTCCAGTACAAGAGCGGCCCCAGCAAAGCCGCCGGTGTCGGCACCAGGAAAGCCAACGCCGCCGGTGTCGTCTCCTGGACCTGGAAAGTCGGCGGCAACACCACCAAAGGCACCTGGCCCGTCATAATCACCTGTGGCGCGACCACCCTGCGCACCTCAGTCACCGTACCCTAACAACCTCCTCCAACCTGACCTCCCACAGGCTGAGTATGCCGGTACTCTAGTAATGTACCGCCTGACCACCCAACCCTCTGATAGCCCGACCGGCCACAGGAGCATCGTGCATCATGTCCAGCCCGCCTGGTGAACAACCACAGGCCGACCACGACCACCAGGCGGGCGCGTCTAGGCAGCGCGGAAAGCCCGCGACACTCTTCCTTTGGGCCGCGCTGGTCGTGCTCCTGGTGGTGCTTGTGCCGGTTTGCTCGCTCGTGACCTACGTTGCCGTCACAAATCAGCCTGTTTCTCTAGGTGGCGATACCCTGCTGCTCGAAGCGCAATCGGTCGCTGATCCACCCTCAGCCTCGTTCATAGAAATAGACCCGAACGCGGCATCAGACAGCCACCGGAGCTGCTCCGGCGGTCGCTGCATTGAGACCAACTGTTATACCCGAGAGCTGTTCATCAGCCGCGTCAAAATCGCCCTCACCGATTGCACCACTACCACCACGCCCTGACTTACGCCGTCCTCCCCGCCATACAAACACAAAAGGGCACGGAAACCCGTACCCTTTCGCCTATCTCACCCAAATTCGTAACTCGTAACTCGTAACTCGTAACTCGTAACTCGTAACTCGTAACTCGTAATTCGTAATTCGTAATTACAAAATGTCCTTGGTCAGCGTGCCCAGGAACTCGTTGTTGTCTTTCGTCTTCGCCAGGCGGCCCAGCACAAGCTCAAGCCCCTCCGTGCCACCCAGCATGCCCACCATGCGCCGCATCGTCCATACCTGCTTCAACGTGCTCTCGTCCATCAGCAGCTCCTCGCGCCGCGTGCCCGACTTCTGCACGTCAATCGAGGGGAAGATGCGCCTCTCGGCCAGCTTGCGGTCCAGGTGCAGTTCCATGTTGCCCGTGCCCTTGAACTCTTCGTATACCACGTCGTCCATGCGCGATCCCGTATCGACCAGGCACGTCGCGATAATCGTCAGCGACCCGCCCTCCTCGATGTTGCGCGCCGCCCCGTAGAACTGCTTCGGCGGGTACAACGCTATCGGGTCCATACCACCGCTCAACGTCCTGCCCGAAGGCGGCATCATCAGGTTGTACGCCCGTGCCAGCCTAGTCAGCGAGTCGAGCAGTATGACCACGTCCCGCCCGCTCTCTACCAGCCTCTTGGCCCGCTCCAGCGTCATCTCGGCCACCTTGGTGTGATTCTCCACCGGCTCGTCAAAGGTCGAAGCCACTACCTCGCCCCTCACCGAGCGCATCATGTCGGTGACTTCTTCGGGCCGCTCCCCGATCAGCACCACCATCAGGTACGCCTCGGTCGGGTAGTTGGCCGTAATCCCGTTCGCGATGGACTTCAGCAGCATCGTCTTCCCGGCCTTGGGCGGCGACACGATAAGCCCGCGCTGCCCCCTGCCGATAGGCGACACCAAATTCAGCAGCCTCGTGGACAGGATATTGGGGGCCGTTTCAAGGTTGTACATCTCGGTCGGGAAAATGGGGGTCAGGTCGCCAAAATGCGGCCTGCGCTTGGCCGTCTCGGCGTCCAGCCCGTTCACCGCTTCCACCCTCAGCAAGCTGAAGTACTTCTCACCCTCTTTAGGCGGCCTCACCTGCCCGACCACTTCATCCCCCGTGCGCAACCCGAACCGCCGTATCTGGCTCTGGCTCACGTAGATGTCTGTCTGCCCAGGCAAATACCCCGACAGCCGCATGAACCCGAACCCATCTTCCATGATCTCCAGTATGCCGCGCTTGAAGATGTTGCCCTGCTGCTCGGTCTGGGCCTGCAATATCCTGAACGCCAGCTCTTGCTTGCGCAGCCTGCTGTAGCCCGATATATCGAGCTCCTTCGCCATGTCATGCAACTCGTCCAGGTTCTTCCCTTCAAGCTCGGCCAGGGTCAGCGCCACGCGCCCGTCGCTCAGTGCCCCGTTCGCCGCCTGCTCTGCCGCCCCGGTCAGCGTCTCTCTAGGCAGCGTGGCCGTCCCGTCGCCCGGCACATTGGCCCCGTTACCGTTACCGTTACCGTTGATGTCGCCACGGTTGCGGTAGTTGCGTGGGCCTCTATTGCCCCGGTTGTCCCGGTTTTCCCGGTCGTCGCGGTTGTCCCTCTCGCCCCGGTCGCGGTATACCCGGCCCTCGCCGTCCTGAGTGTTGCGGCTGCGATAACCCCTGTTCTGGTTAGGTCGTCTTTCCATGTGTAGCTTCCTTATCCTATTCGGGACAGCTTGTCCCCGTGGTGTACTGCTTTGATATATCGTATGGTACCCGAGCGCGAGCGCATGACCACCGACTCGGTGATAGCCGAGGTCCCAGTGATGCGCACCCCGCGCAATAGCTCGCCGTTTGTGATACCCGTCGCCGCGAAGAACACGTCGTTGCTGCGCACCAGGTCGTCCATCTTGAAAATCTTGTCTGGGTCCGCCCCGTGGGAGACGGCCAACTTCCGCTCCTTGTCGTTGCGGAACACCAGCCTGCACTGCATATCCCCCCGCATCGCCTTGAGCGCGCAGGCCGAGATTACCGCTTCCGGCGCGCCGCCCGTGCCCATCAGCATGTCCACGCCCGTGCTTTCGTCCGCCGCCGTAATGGACCCCGCTACGTCCCCATCGGGGATGAGGCGCACCCGCGCTCCCGTCTCCCTGATCTCTTTGATTAGCTGCTCGTGCCGTGGCCGGTCCAGCACCATGATCGTGATGTCGCCGCTCTCGCGGCCCATCGCGTAACTTACCGCCTCGATGTTCTCCGCCACGCTCTTGCGGATGTCAATTGCCCCCCGCGCCCTGCGGCCCACCGCTATCTTCTCCATGTAGTACACGCCGGGAGGTGCGCTGTACATAGAGCCGCGCTCCGCCAGTGCCACCACCGCCACCGCGCCCGGCATACCGTAGGCCAGCAGCCTCGTGCCGTCCACCGGGTCCACCGCTATATCGACCCTGGGTGCCCTGCCGTTGCCGATCTCCTCGCCCACGTACAGCATCGGGGCCTCGTCCTTCTCCCCCTCCCCGATAACCACCACGCCGTCCATGTCGATGCTCGACAGCACCCGGCGCATGGCGTCCACCGCTTTCTGGTCGGCGGAGTTCTTGTCGCCCCGGCCCATCGCGTCAATCGCGTTCAAAGCCGCCGCCTCGGTCACCCTCACCAGTTCCATGGCAAGGTTGCGCATCATGTGAACTGTCATAGTTCGGATACACTCCTCCACACTGAGGTATTCAATTGGTTGCCGCCAGGGGAATAAAAGAGAGCATAATCGCTGAGTTAGATGCTATATCGTGACGCCAACGAGTGTGGCATTATGCACCGTGCCGCCGTAGCACATCGTCTATCGTCCATCGTCTATCGTCCAGGCGATGCACGACGGGGAAGCGGAAGGACCGGGGGCGCATTGTCTCTATGCCGCATCACGCGCAGAGGAAACAATCGCTCGCTATCAACAATGGGAGTATGTCATCTGGGAAGTGGCACGTATGTAACGTATGTAACGCATGTAGCCCATACGCTGCCTGGTGCGAATAACAGTAGCTCTACGAGACGCTATGTCGGATGAAGGAAGGTAAGGAGCGTCTCACGCACACGAAAAAGACAGGGACCAGGAGCAGAAGGTAGGGAGCCGAACGTAGACCGAAGTGCAATCACATGGAGGGGCGGGGAGATAGGGATTCGAACCCTAGAAGCGAGTTAATTCCCGCTTAACCGCTTAGCAGGCGGCCCCATTCGACCTCTCTGGCATCTCCCCGCGCTGGTTTAAAGCCATGCGCGTCTGGCTGTAAAAGATTATAGCAAATCCCCACGCCTTATGCAAGGTGGAAAAACCGGCATTGAGGCCACTCGAAACTACATTAGCCCCATTGATACTATTGATAGCAGGTCTAAAATCTGCTATACTCGCCCCATTCAGGAGCTGATTCCTCGCATTTCCTCGATCCTTGTGCAGGAAGTCTTGCCTGCACACTTAGCCGCTGATGCCCCGGTGATGCTACACTCTATGTCTTGCTCCTGATAGGGCGCTACCGACATCCCCTCTCGTACATCTCCTACGTTCTAGCCTCTCATACCGAAACCATATTGGACTATCACTTGGACCTGAATCCACGGAACAAGTGATTGTATCCACACTGCGCGCGTCCCCGCCTATACTTTTCCGTAACTGTGAACCACTTAAAGGTTGGTTCATCAGTCGCAGCAAGGGATGAAAGGAGCTTAAGGTATGTCCCCCCAACCAATTAGCAAGAGCAGATTGGGTGCAACCATGCTGTTACTGGCCTTATTCTTCGGGGCAGTGCTAACAGCAAGCGTGGCAATCGCTGGTGTGCCGTCCAACCAGGGTAAGGGCCAGTTACCCCCTAAACAGCCGGAGCATCCGTCAAAGGGTACCGAGAAACCGGCCCCTCCCAATGCCATCAACACACGAGGCGGCGTTCAGAGTAGCGTGCAGGTACCTTTTGGAGGCGGGGCTTGTGGCCCTGGCTCCATCCAGTTTGACGCTGAGCCGAATGACACCATCACCAATTCGCAGATGCTCTCCGACACATTCGACTCTGAGATACGTGGCAATATAGACTACGCGAGCGACGTCGACTACTTTTCCTTCACGGCCAACGCCGGCGACCGCATTTGGGCGTATGCCTTCACATTGGGCGCTGTCAGCAGCACGGACAGCCAGTTGCAACTGCTGAACGCCATGAGCCAAACCGTCCAACATGACGACGACAACGGCTCCCAAGCTGACCTCTCTTCGGCTATCGCGGGGGCCGTAATCACCCAGACGGCTACTTACTACTTGCGAATCAATGCATTAAGTTCCACTTCCACGATATTCAACTACACACTGTTCATCGACCGCACCTCCAGCGCTTCTGTGCCGGAGATAGAGCCTAACGACACTTTCACCCAGACAAACCCCTACGTGATGGATTCGGTGGTCTCAGGCACCATACCTATCACCACAGATATGGACGTTTACGAATTTGAATACAATGATGACAACCGTTACATCTTCCAGGTGGACGGCGATCCGGAGCGCGACGGCACGGAGTTCAACCCCAACTTTGACCTGATGAACACCTCGGGAGCCGTGCTGGTAACCGTAGACAGCGACAGCCAGTTCGATGCGAGGGAGATCAACTCGGAGAATGCCGCTTTCTACATCGACACAGCCGGCCCGCCCACATCCACGTTATTGATAAGGGTAAGAGCGGATGGGAACGTCACCGGCACATACAGCCTGCATATATTTGAGGTGGGCGAGACGGTTTGCGGCAACACCCCCACCCCGACTAATACCCCAACGTCCACCCCGGTGTGCAACACCTTCGTCACTGAGGTGGAGCCTAACAGCACCATTACCAACTCTCAAATGTTGCCCACCCTGAACAACCTCGAGGTACGCGCCTCCATCAACCCGGTCGGGGATATAGACTACTGGAATGGCAACGCCACTGCCGGGCAAAAGGTGTGGGCTTATGTGTACACCGCCCAGTCAAATTCTGGTGCTGACTCCGAACTGCATCTGCTCGATGCACTCAGCAATACCATCCAACATGACGATGACAACGGCTCGCAGACCGCTACCTCATCAGGTATCGCGGGTGCGCCGATAACGCAGTCAGGCACCATCCACTTCAGAGTAAACGAGTTCAATTACGACGGCACGATCACGCCCTACCTGCTCTTCATCGACCTCACATCGTCAACGCCAAACGTAACGGAGGTAGAGCCGAACGACGTGTACACCCAGGCTAACATGGTAACAGTGGGCGACCTGATCACTGGCAGCATACCCATCAGTACCGACCTGGACGTGTACGGCTTCACGGTGAACGCAGGGGACCGCATCATCTTCCAGGCCGACGGCGACCCTGAGCGAGACGGCGTATTTTACAACCCCAACTTCCAGATACTCGATTCCACGGGTGCTCAATTAGAAGCCGTTGACAGTGACAGCACGCTTGGCGACAGGCGGTCTGAGAACCACGCCTTCACGTTCGGATCAGCAGGCACCTACTACGTGAGGATGAGTACCGACGTTACGGGCCCGCTCGATGGGAGCTATAACCTGCACCTGTGGAGGACGGGCACTCCCCCGTGCGGCAGCCCCACATCTACGACTACCAGTACATCCACTAGCATACCTACTTTTACAGCGACAGCGACAGCTACCGGTACGGCCACTGCGGTGCCGCCCACGTCCACACAGACCTCCACAACCGCACCCACCAGCACAGGCACCGTCGTACCTGCCACCTCCACCAACACCAGTGTAGCGGCTACCAATACCTCTACCGCTGTAGCCACCAGCACGGTTGTGGGAGCAACTATCACAGCAGTAGCAACGGCCACAGCATGCACTATCAACTTCCCGGACAACCAGCCGGGCAACACCTTCTACATCTACATCAGATGCCTGGCGTGTCGCGGCATCGTCACGGGCTACCCTGACGGTAGGTTCCACGCCGAGCGCAACATCACTCGTGGGCAGATCTCTAAGATGGTGTCTAATGCCGCAGGTTTCAACGAAGACCCAGGTCCTCAAATCTATGAGGACGTGCCACCAGGCTCTACCTACTACGCTTACATCAACAGGCTGACCAACAGGGGCATCATGAGCGGCTACCCGTGCCCTGAGCGGCCAGAGGGTGACGACTGCGATCCTGACAACCCTGTGATCTTCCTGCCTAATGCCAACGCTACACGCGGACAACTCTCCAAGATAGTGTCCAATGCCAAAGGCTTCAACGAGGAGGTAAGCGGGCAGTTCTATGCCGACGTACCACCCACAGGAGAAGGGAGTCAGTTCTACGAGTGGATCATGCGCCTGACCAACAGGGGTGTCATGAGTGGCTACCCGTGTGATGGACCAGGAGAGCCATGCGACGCTCAGAACCGGCCCTACTTCAGGTGGGCAGTAGAGGTAACGAGGGGACAGGCTTCCAAGATTGTAGCCAACACCTTCTTCCCTAACTGCGTACCGTAGCAAACCAACAGCCGCTCACGCAAGACAGCGCATAAAGTAACACAAGAGAGACCTTCCAGTGTTCCCTCTGGAAGGTCTCTCTTATGCGGTTCCAAACCCCGCTCTCGGCCTCGGTACTATCCATGCTAAAATGTAACCTATGGAGGCCGAAGCATGACCAAGGCGAAGATGCGGCGCGTGCCCTGTATAGCTGGGCTTGCCTTTCTGCTTCTGCTACTCGCGGGCGGCACCTGGGCCATATTCCTCATCCTACAAAGGTCGCCGGACCCCCTGGACGAACTGCGCGCGGTACCCCTGTACCCCAACGCCCAGTACGTCCAGGTTACGGGTGAGAGCGACCACGATGCCAGCCTCACGTTCACGACCACCGCCACGTCGAGAGACGTGTTCGCCTTCTACGACAGCCAGCTTACCTCCGCCAATGGTTGGATGGCTCACCCCGGCGGCAACGCAAAGGACTCGGGTTTCTTTCGCCTGTACTTCAAGGGGGAGGAGCGATTCACGGGCTTTCGATTCACCGGCTTTGGAGACCCTCCCTTCTTCGGCGCGCCCTGGGTAGGTCCGACACACGAGCCGGTGTGGCATATTGTCTATGTCACCACAAGAATCCCCTGGCCCTATCCCACCCAACAAAGCGACGGCACCAGGACCCTGAACCCTGCCCTGGTGCCTGTCGAATCAGTTGAACTCTACATACAAATATCTCCCGCTACCGAAGACGTCAACATTCGGCCACGTTAGACGGTGTTAAAGCCCAGACATAGCTGTTGCTTTGGCCCGGACAGTTAATCTCGCGTGGGTCTTGGCGTCTTTGCCGTTCCCTCCTCTATAATGCCCCAACATACGTTGGAGGCACATGCATGAAGGAAGCGGACCGCCGCACCGCCGAGGGTATTCTCTTCACCGACCAGTACCAGCTTACTATGGGCCAGGTCTACTTCCGTGCCGGGCTGCACGAATGGCAGGCCCAGTTCGACCACTTCTTCCGCAACTACCCCGACTACGGCACCCACAAGGCGGGCTACTGCATCAACGCCGGTCTCGAATGGCTCCTCGACTGGATGTCCGAGGCCCACTTCACCGACCGGGACATAGATTACCTGCGCGCTCAGAAGGGCAGGGGCGGCACGCCCGTCTTCGGTGAAGACTACCTCCAGTGGCTGCGCAAGTACGGCAACTTCGAGGGCCTCAGCATGCGCGCCATCCCGGAAGGCCGCGTCGTCCACCCGCACGCTCCCCTCACCGTCGTGCAGGGACCGCTAGCCATGTCCCAGATACTTGAGACCTCCCTGCTCAACCACCTCAACTACCCCATCCTGGTCGCCACCAAGGCCTCGCTCATCAAGGACAACAGCCGGGGTTCGCTGCTCCTGGAGTTCGGCCTGCGACGCGCCCAGGACAAGGGTGCCAACGCCGGGGCGCGCGCAGCCCTCATCGGTGGGGCCGACTTCACCTCCAACGTAGGCGTGTCCCACGTCCTCGGCTACCAGCCACGCGGCACCCACGCCCACAGCATGGTGCAGCTATGGATGACGTTGGGCGAGGGGGAGCTTGCCGCCTTCCGCGCCTACGCCGAGACCTACCCCGACGATTGCAGCCTCCTGGTGGACACCATTGACACCCTCGACAGCGGCGTGCCCAACGCCATCACCGTATTCGAGGAACTCCGCCACAAGGGGCACGAGCCGGTCGGCATCCGCATCGACTCCGGCGACCTTGCGTACCTCAGCATCCAGTCGGCCCGGATGCTCGACGCGGCGGGCTTCCCCAACACCTCCATCGTCCTCTCCAACGACCTGGATGAGATGGTCATCTGGCAGATACTCACGCAGATAGCCGAGGAAGCGCCCCGCTACGGTGTGGACCCCGACAAGCTGGTCAAGCGCCTCGTCTACGGCGTGGGCACCCGCCTCATCACCTCCCAGGGCGACCCTGCCCTCGGCGGCGTTTACAAGCTCGTAGCCGTGTGCAGCCAGCCCGGCTCCGGCCCCGAAGGCGACTGGCGGCCCGCCATCAAGATTTCCGAGTCTCCGATGAAAACACCCAACCCCGGCAACAAGCTCGTGTATCGCGTCTACGACAAACGGGGCAACGCCACCGCCGACCTGCTCTCCCTCCAGGACGAAGACCAGGACCCGGCCGGCATGGACAGCCTAATCCTGCGCCACCCCTCCGATTACACCAAGTCCCGCACCCTCAACAAGCACGACATATCCCAAATAGAACCCCTGCACGTAGAGGTGCTGCGCGACGGCAAGCTAGTCTACGACCTGCCCACGCTGGAGGAGCTACGCGCCCAACGCGCCGCCGACCTGGAGCGCCTCGACCCAGGCGTCCGCCGCCTCCTCAACCCTCACATCTACCACGTCTCCCTCACTCCCCGCCTCTACGACCTCAAGCAAAGCCTCATCGCCAACGCCATGCAGGAGAGTCGGTAGGGATAATAAACGGAACCGCCAAGACGCAAAGAACGCCAAGGACCACGTCAAGGTAATGGGTGGTTTAGAGAATACAAAAGGAGGAGGGCAGGTGATACTGTGCCCTCCTTCTGCTTAGAACACCCTACTTAATCCTGGCGCGCTCTTGGCGTGCTTGGCGTCTTGGCGGTTTCGTCTCTCAATAACTCCCAGGTTGACGCCTTCGCAAGCCGCGTGCTATCATCCTCTCTGGGTACTTACTTATCCGAGGAGCAACCTACTTAATGAAGATCGGCCCTGATGACTTGGTTCTGGACGTGGGGAGTGGGCACAACCCCAACCCTCGCAGCGACATCCTCTGCGACCGCTACATTGAAGACGACACCGAGCGCGCGGGTGCCATAAAGATTGACAGGCCCCTCGTCGTGGCCGACGCGCACAACCTGCCCTTCAAGGACAAGTCGTTCGACTACGTGATTGCCTCGCACATCATCGAGCACATGGACGACCCCGCCCTCTTCTGCTCCGAGCTTGCCCGCGTCTCCAAGCGCGGCTTCATTGCCTCGCCCACCGAGCTAGCCGAGCACATGTTCCACTGGCCCTTTCACAAGTGGTACGTAAACAAGCTGGGCAACAAGCTCGTCCTCCACCCCAAAGAGAACACCACCAGCCCCTTCGGTGAGCTATTCGACTACCTCTACGAGTACAACCCCTGGTTCGCTCGCTTCCACCGCTCGCTGCCCGACATGTTCTGGATGGAGTACGAGTGGGAGGGCAACATCCAGGTAGAGATACGCGACCAATCGCCCCTGAACCTGGACGACGAGCGCGCCCTCAAGCGCATGGTTATCCCCCGCGAGCGCATAATAACCTCGCTCAAGCGCACGGGCATCACCCTGGCCGACAACTACATCCCCCGCTTCGCCCGCAACGCGATCACCCGCCTGCGCCGCCAGAAGCGCACCCAGGTCCGCATCATCAACCTGGAAGGCATACTTGCCTGCCCCGCCTGTGGCGGCGACATCAAGCGCCTGCGCGACGCCATGAAATGCCAGTCCTGCGGCCGCGTTTACCCCATCGAAAACGGCATCCCCATGATGCTCCTCGACCAGGACATGCGCCACCGCCCCGCCTCGACTGACGCCTCCACCGAACGCGAAGTTGCAGCCGCCGGAGGAGCCAACACGTAACACGTAACACGTAACACGTAACACGTAACACGTAAAGTGGCCCACTGCAACTCTATCCAGATGGGCCACTTTACGTGTTACGTGTTACGTGTTACTCCTACCTGTTCTTACTTGGACCTGATGTTGAGGTTGCCCACTCCGTGATCGATCTTGATGGTCACCTTGTTCGTGGCGGTGTCGAAGTCGCGCGACTCGTAGGTGTCCTCTCCCTGGCTGGAGAAGCGAGGGTCTACGGTCGTGTTGCCAATGCCGGAGTCTACCTCGATGCGGGCTTCCAGGCCCTCGGGCACGAATAGCTCCAGGTTCCCCGTGCCGCCATCTATCTCCACGATGGTGCCATTCGCCGTGGCGGGCAGGGTAATGCTGGCGTTGCCGGTGCCGCTTTCCACCGTCAGGTTGCGGAGTTGCACCTTCTCAAGGTCGAGGGTCATATTGCCGGTACCGGCGTCCACCTTGAGGCCCATGGGTACGCGCTCATTCAGGTTGATCTCCCAGCCTGGCGAGCGACCGCCATTGAACCAGTTCGAGACGAAGTTCCAGCCGCCGGAAGGTTCGGAGATCTCCACTTCCGCGGCGCTACCGTGCTCGGTCACCTCTATGTCAGGCGCGCCTCGGTTCTCGTAGTAGTCGAGGTTGCCGGTCGCCAACAAATCGGCCTCACCCAACACGCTACCGAGGGTCAGGTTGCCGACGCCCATGTCCACGTGCACGCTAGCCCACTCCACGTTGTTCATGCGAATCTCGAGCGGGGCGCTGTCTAGCTTGCCCGGAGCCATGAAGCCACTGTTGGCGTATATGATAGCAGCCCCGGCCCCCATGACGGCCAACACCAGCAGCAAAGAGATGGCCGGGCCGCGGCGGCCCACTACGAGGTCGATGCCGATAGCGATCAAGATGAGAGGCCAGAGGCGACCAAGCGTCTCCCATACAGTCCAGGGCACCACGCCCAGGTTGTTGAGGAGAAACAGCACGCCAGCCGATATGAGCAGCAGCGGGCCGAGCAATGGCGCGCGGTGGTGCCTCTGGTCGTGAGGTGTGGGTCCGGCGACGGGTACCGGCTGAGGGGGAGCGTATGGCGGGTATTGTTGGTATGGCGGGTATGGCGGCGGAACAGGAGCCGAGGGTGTTTCGCCTGGATAGTTGCCACCATATGTACCCTGCGGTCGAAGCTCCGGGGGTACATAGGTAGTCGGTTGGCCTCCGTAATTTGACGGAGAACCTTGCGGGGGGAGCGGTCCGGTGTCGCTTCCGCCCACTCGCGCGCTGCTGTCATTACGGTTCTGTTCCATACAGGCGTCTCCTGGTTATGCAAAGCTCGGATGCAGTAACTCCAAGTGGATTACTGCATCGCGAGCGGCTTGCGCTATTTACTTATCTTACTCTTCTTGCTCTGCATACCCTACCTTGCGCAGAATGTTAGGCGCGGCGGCTGACCATCATGACGCCGAGGCCCACGAGCAGCAGGGGCCACCAGACTCCCCAGGCGAAGTAGCGGAAGAAGCCGAGGTTGAGCAACAGGAAAAATACGCCAATCGCTATCAAGGCCACTGCCGGGTTAACCTGCCGGGACTGCGCCGGAGCGCCTGCCGGGGGAAGCTGGCCCTGCGAGGCAGCCGTGCCACCGTTGGGCTGGGCTGCACCACCGTTGCCGCCATTGCCGCCGTTGCCGGCCTGCGCACCGGTGAGGCCGCGCAAGCGGGCACCCATGTCGCCCAGGTTCTCGTTGACGACCTGGTTTACGTCGGTGGCCGTGCTCGCGGTGCCCGGTATCAGCAGCCACAGCAGCATGTAGACGAAGGCAAATCCCCCGCTGGTGATAAAGGCGAGCACCAGGAAGATAATCCTGATGATGTTGGGATCGATCCCGAAATAGCTTGCCAGGCCCGAGGCCACGCCACCGAGCATCCGCTGGCTAGTGCTCCTATAAAGACGGCTTGTGCCGTTCATCCTTGTCCCTCCGATAAGTATTTGTTGCCTGGTAAGCGGAAATCCAGGCTGCATTTCAACGTGTTTTACAGTCTTAGTTACGCAGGGCCGGCGGAAAACGTCGCAAAATTCATCGGACAGTTTCTCCGCTCTACGGCGGGCAGTTTGCAAGCATGCCACAAGTGGGGATGCGTGTGTTGAAAGTTTAGCCAGAAAGTCACGTCGAGAGATGCGGACATCGGTATAAGCTTAGAGCCACCTTGCCAGAAACGGATGGTGAGGTTGAAGTATGGATGGGTGCCACTTTTAGCGTAGTCTCTCGTGATGAGCAGTGATGGAACGAAGAACCGAAGACGAGATTTGTTGTGGGTGTTTAATTATTCCTCCCCGGTTAAGTTGTATGAGTTTCTCCAGGAGTCTTGCTAAGAAGGTGTCTAATAAAGAGGTAGAGAGTAGAATGGGGGAGTGCGGACAAGAGCCATCATGGGTAGGCGGACCTGTAAAGTAGGCCCTATGGACACATATGGACACATCATGTGCTCTCTCCTGTGCTCTTTCTAACCTTTATAACTCTGTTTTTGTACCTAAATCTACTTTTTGCCCTTATTAGACACCCTCTAACGCTCCTAAAACTGTTAAATGATGGTCCTGGTAAATGTATATCACTACTTGACAAGTCTTGTAATATTTGATAAACTGGCTCAGGTTATCCCGCGCCTCCTATGGTGCGGGACCCTCTGTAGTATCCCGAATAGATACTCTGTTTTAACATGGACAAAGCACCTGGGTACAAACTACTTTGCTGTCCTTTGCAGCACGGTCATCAGGCATGCATATTAGAGCGCCTTTTTTACACTATCAGCGGCAAATTCACTGACACGCGCCCGACCTGGGGACCTCTTTTTGGAACATGTAGCGAATGGCGTGCGTACCTTGTGCCCAGCACTGATAAGGAGCAGTCAGCATGAACCCAAGTAGACCCTCAACAACCAAGCGAAAGCGCGTTATCGTATTAGTGCTATTACTCGCGGGCATCCTGGGGCTTTCCTCCTGGCTGAACACGAGCACACAGGACGGGCACCTGGGGAATTCGTCAAACAAATCGTTTGCTGCGCTCGATGGCACGGGCGCGGTAGCGGCGCGCGCGGATAGCCCGGACGGTATCAGGAGGAAGCTGGAAGAAGGTAGCGAGGAGGACCGCAATCAACAGGAAGTGCCTCCAGGCTTCGGAAGCTCTGCATCGTTGCGCGAGGCTATGGAACAAGACAGCAAAGTACCGAGAGGTGTGCCTGAGGGGCGGGTAACACATAGCCGCGAGGGAAATGCCTCGCCGCTAGCCCTCAACCCGAACCAGTTTACGACCTTGGGTCCACAGCCCCTGAAGAGCTATTATTATTCATATGGTAGGGTAGGAGGACGGGTGACCGTGCTCCTCATCGATCCGGTAACACCCAACGTGGCCTACATGGGCGTGTCGGGCGGTGGGCTTTGGAAGAGTACCAACTGTTGCACCTCCAGTATGACATGGCAATCCTTGCTGGACAGCCCATCAGTACCTACTAATATCGTTGACGATGTCACCCTCGACCCTACCAACCACAATGTTCTGTATGTGGCAACCGGCGACAGGGCTGTAGGGTGGAGAGGCCTCGGCATCCTCAAGAGCACCGACGCTGGGGCATCATGGGTCACGTTGGGGGAGACCCTCAGCCAAGCATCGCGCTACATCAGCAGGGTGCGAGTGGACCCCCGTAATAACAGCAGGATAGTAGCAGGCATGAGCGATGGGCTTAGTTTCTCCTATGACGGAGGTGCAACTTGGTCGGCTGTCTGCACCCCTCACTCCTTTGCTATGGGTCGAACCGTAACAGATCTACTACTAAGAGACAATGGCTCTAGCACAGAAATATATGCAGCAGTGGGTCACAAAGCTGCAAACAATAATGGCGGGAATGGCATTTATAAGACGACATTCCCGGCTAGTGGGTGTCCGGGTGCCGGTTCATGGACGCTCACCACGACTGAGGCCAACGGCTGGCCCGCAGGCACAGGCAACGGCACCGCAGGGGCGGCAAAGCCCGGTCGTATTGACATGGCCTCCGCACCCGGTGCGTCCAACATCATGTATGCTGCGGTCCAAAACCTGGCTAATCACTCGCTACTCGGTGTCTGGCGCACTACGGACGCAGGCGCTACCTGGGCCAAGCGCGCTTCGGCAAGCAACCTGATTGAATGCGATAACACCACTGCCTTCAGCGCGCAGCATGGCTATAATCAGGCTATTGCAGTCGATCCTAACAATCCGAACAACCTGTACCTAGGCAGTTTGTCGCCCTTCAGGTCCACGGATGGCGGCGCTACCTTCAGGGCAGCGGATTGCAATTATGTGCAAAGCATGGTACCCCACATTGACCAGCACTACATTGCTTATCTACCGGGTTCGTCATCGACACTGCTGATTGGTACGGACGGCGGCACCTATCTAACGACCAATGCTAACGTCATGGACCCCACCTGGTACCCCGTCAACGAGCCACTGAACACGATTGAGTTCTACTCGGGTGACATTACCGCCAATTTCGCCAATTCAGCCTCACCAGGCGCAATAGGCGGAGCGCAGGACAATGGCACATCGACACACGTGTGGAACGGCAATCCAGGCCCCGCCTTGTGGCAGCAACGAGTGGGTGCTGATGGCGGGATATCACGGATAGAGCCGGTGCATGGCCAGCGGTGGTATGCCCAAGAGAATGGTGGGTTGCTTGTGTCTACCACAGGCCCCGAAGGCAAGTTCGTTGATGCTGCAGGCGGCTGGGGCAACGCCTCTCCACGGTACGAAATCTACAAGGGGAATCCCGCAGACCCCACCAACGACTGCAACCCCACAACGGGCTGCACGCACATGATCGCAGGTACAAACAGGGTCTGGGAGACTATACAAGGGGCAGTGCCCGCGAGTAGCTGGTACAGCAACAGCCCCGTCTTTGGCACTATTTACGACCTTACGTACGCGCCAAGCACTTCGGCCGTAGCGATGGTGACCACCAACGCGAAGGTCTACTTCGGCTTCAACTTAGGGCAGGGAGCAGCCGACACTGCTAACTGGGTAGATGTGACGCGCGTGCCGAGTTTCTACGTAAGACGCGTCGCCATCGACCCCTCGAATCCGCTTGTGGGTTATGGTACAGGAGCCACAGCCAGTAGCCACGCTGTCTTCCAGGTAACGTGTACTGCTAATTGTGCGTCGTTCACGTGGACAGATAGGAGTGGCAACTTGCCCGGGGCAGTTCAATACACAGATATCATCGCAAACCCGCGCTACCCGCAACAGGTATTCGTCGGCAGCGAAATCGGTCTCTACTACACTAACGATATCAGGGCTGCTAGCCCTGTCTGGTACCGTTTCCAGCTTGGACTGCCTAACGTATCAATTTCCGAACTGACTGTAGATAGAGGGGCTACGACGCTGGCTGTGTGGACTCAGAGCCGCGGAGCGTTTGCTTGGCCGTTGCCTGGCGACCCTGCCGTTCTCCCAACCGCCACTACTCAACCAACCGCCACCCGACAACCAACCGCCACTACTCAACCAACCTCCATCACTCAACCAACCCCTACCCGACAACCAACGTCCATCACTCAACCAACCGCCACTCGCCAACCCACCTCCATCACTCAAGCAACCCCCACCCGACAACCAACCTCCATCACTCAGCCGACCCCTGGCGGAACTGTGTGCGGCACCTTCAATGACGTGCCGGCAGGCTCAACCTTCCACGAAGTCGTGCAATGCCTGGCGTGCAGGAACATTATCGGCGGCTACCCGTGCGGCGCGCCCGGAGAAGGCTGCCCTGGGTCTTACTTCCGGCCGGGCGTGAACGTGACCAGGGGCCAAATATCAAAGATGGTGGCCTTAGCCGCCAACTTGAATGGGCCGACCGGCAACCAGATCTTTGAAGACGTGGCGCCTGATAGCACCTATTACAATCCGATCCAGCAACTTGCTTCGCGCAGCTATATAAGTGGTTATCCTTGTGGCACGAGGCCTGACGAGCCATGTGTTGGAGGGTTGAACCGCCCATACTTCCGATCTGGACTGAATACTACCAGGGGCCAACTCTCCAAGATAGTCAGTGAAACGGCCCGTATCAGCGACGACCCTGGTGGTCAGAAGTTCAGCGATGTGCCTGTGAACAGCGCTTTCTTTGTCTGGATCAACCGCCTGGCTAACCAGAACGTTATCGGAGGCTACCCGTGTGGCTGTGCCGGGGAGCCATGCGACGCCCAGACTCAGCCCTACTTCAGACCGGGCACCAATGTAACAAGAGGACAGACCGCCAAAATTGTGGCCAGCACCTTCTATCCAAACTGCCAGACTAGCGCTCGTAGTAAGTAGAAGGGAACGAACACCGCAGCCGGGGCCAGGAGCAACCACATCCAAATACTGTGGTTGCTCC